>JBAXJZ010000038.1:0-14843 GCA_037137595.1 Burkholderiales bacterium
GGTGAAGCTCGACGCGCGCAACGAGCCGATCGAGACCTACCGCATCGAGGACGTGGTGGGGCTGGCGCGCGTGTTCACCGGCTTCTCGTGGGCCGGCCCGGACAGCTCGAACGCCCGCTTCTTCGGGACGATCTCGATCACCGACCGAGACATCCTGCCGATGCGCGGCTACCCGGCCTTCCACGAGCCCGGCCCGAAGAGCTTCCTGGGCAGCACCGTCACCGCGTCGACGCCCGAGGCGAGCCTGAAGGCGGCGCTGGACATCCTCTTCGCCCATCCGAACGTGGGGCCCTTCATCGGGCGCCAGCTGATCCAGAAGCTGGTCACGAGCAACCCGAGCCCGGCCTACGTGAGCCGCGTGGCGGCCGCCTTCGCCGACAACGGCCAGGGCGTGCGGGGCGACATGAAGGCGGTGATCCGCGCGGTGCTGCTCGATGCCGAGGCACGCGACGACGCGGCGGCCTCGGCCGACACCGCCGGCAAGCTGCGCGAGCCGGTGCTGCGCGTGACCGCGTGGCTGCGTGCGTTCGACGCGAAATCCACCACCGGCCGCTTCCTCGTGGGCAGCACCGACGACCCGGTGAACAGCCTCGGCCAGACGCCGATGCGCGCGCCCTCGGTCTTCAACTTCTTCCGTCCCGGCTACGTGCCGCCCAACACCGCGATCGCCACTGCGAAGCTGGTGGCGCCCGAGATGCAGACCACTCAGGAGACGAGCGTGGCGGGCTGGCTGAACACGATGCGCAATCTCGTGCCCAACGGCTTCGGCAACAACCCGCCGAACGATCCGAAGCGCGACGTGCAGCCCGACTACACCGGCCTGATCGCGACCGCGGACAACGCGACGGCGCTGGTCGACCGCGTCGCGCTGCTGCTCACCGCCGACCGGATGCCGGCCGCACTGCGCCAGCAGATCTCGACCGCCGTCGCATCGGTCAACGTCGCCATCAGCAACCCGACCAACCTCGAGGCCGCGCGGCGCAACCGCGTGTGGCTGGCGGTGTACCTGACGGTCGCGTCGCCCGAGTTCGTCGTCCAGAAATGAGACCCGCGAGGACCGATGCCATGACCCGAATCGACGCCTCCCGCCGCCAGTTCCTCAGGACCGCGGCCGCCACCTCGATCGTGGGCGCCGGCGCGCCCTTCGCCCTGAACCTCGCGACGATGTCCGCCGCGCACGCGCAGACCGGCGGCTATCGCGCGCTGGTCTGCCTGTTCCTCGGCGGCGGCAACGACCACGCGAACATGGTGCTCGCCACCGACACCGCGTCGTGGACCGAATACCGCAAGGCGCGCAACGTCGCGCCGCAGCCGATCACCCTGCCCGACCTCGGCACCTCGGGCGGCGTGCTGCCCATCGTGCCGAACACCACCCAGCCGGGGCGGACCTTCGCCGTCCACCCGTCGATGTCGGGGCTGGTCGGACAGTTCGACGCCGGGCGCGTGGCGGTCGTCGCCAACGTGGGCACCCTCGTCGAGCCGATGAGCAAGGCCGAGTGGACCGCGCGCAGCAGGCGTCGGCCCGCGCAGCTCTTCTCGCACAACGACCAGACCTCGATCTGGCAGGCGAACGCGCCCGAGGGCGCGCGCCTCGGGTGGGGCGGGCGGATGGGCGACCTGATCGCCGCGCAGAACGGCTATGCGTCGTTCACCGCCGTCTCCGCGTCGGGCAACGCGGTGTTCCTGTCCGGCCAGACCGTGATCCAGTACCAGGCCAGCAGCAACGGCGCGGTGCAGATCGGCAACCTGAGCGGCAGCCTGTTCGGGTCGACGTCCGCCACCAACCCGCTGCGCGCCGTCGTCACCAACGACCGCGCGAACCTGTTCGAGAAGGAGCACGCGAGGGTGGTCAAGCGCGCGATCGACGCGCAGGCCGCGCTTGCCTCGAACATGACGCCCGCCGCGAGCCTGCCCACGCCGCCCGGGAACAATCCTGTCGCGAACCAGCTGCTCACCGTGGCGAGGATGATCGGCGCGCGCAGTGCGCTGGGCATGCAGCGTCAGGTGTTCTACGTGAGCCTGGGCGGCTTCGACACCCACGACAACCAGACCTCGGCCCATGCGACGCTGATGCAGCGCGTGTCGGAGGCGATCGTCTACTTCAACACGCTGATGGCGAACCCGGCGATCAACGCGGCCAACGACGTCACGCTGTTCACCGCATCCGAGTTCGGCCGCACGCTGACCTCGAACGGCGACGGCACCGACCACGGGTGGGGCGCGCACCACTTCGTGTCGGGCGGTGCCGTGCGCGGCAAGGACCTGTACGGCGCGTTCCCGACGATCGGCGTGAACACGGTCGACGACGTGGGCTCGGGGCGGCTGCTGCCGAAGCTGTCGGTGGATCAGTACGCGGGGACGCTGGCGAAGTGGTTCGGCCTGTCGGATCCGCAGATCGCGACGATCTTCCCGAACATCGTGAACTTCGCGCAGCGGGACCTGGGGTTCATGAACCCGTGACGGCGCCCCCGCCGATTGCCCGTCGCCGCAGCCTGCCCGGTAGGGGGACGGCGGCCGTCATGCCGAGGACTTAGGCCCTCCGTCCAATGGTCGCCGCGTGTGCCGGCGGCGACCATCGTCTCCGTTTCGGCTCGCGCCGATCCTCGGAGACACGGATGGCAACGAAGCTCCTGATCGTCTTCGCGCTGCTCGCCTTCACAGCGGTCGCACGGGGCCAGGGAAGCTGCGGCGCGGCCGGCGGCGCGCCGGCGGGCGCGTCCTCCGGGGTCTGTGCGTACGAGAGCGAGGCCCTGGGATTGCCGGCACCCGGCGCGCCCGCCGGGGCGGGCAATCCGGTGGACCTGGTCACCGGCAACAAGTACCGCCGCGAACTGGACCTGCGCATACCCGGGCGCCACACCTTCGTCTTCGCACGGCACTACAACAGCCGCAACCGATTCGCCGGGTCGATGGGAGTGGGCTGGAGCCATTCGTTCGAGACGAGGATCGCACGGGTCAAGGCGAGGTCCCGAGACACGGTGCAGATCGTGCAGGGGGACGGGCGGCGGCTGGTGTTCGAGAAGTCCCCCTCCGGCGCGCGCATCTGGCGGACGACGGACCCCTCGGAGGGCGCGGTGGAGGGACCGCTCGTCGGGGACGGTCTGATCGTCCGGTGGATATGGCGGCACGTCGGCGGCACGACGGTGAACTTCGATGCGGAGGGCAACGTTCTCTCGATCGCACGGGACGGCGAGGACGTGTTCTGGCTCGATCAGCGGTTCGGCGATCCGCTGCGGTCCGCTGGTGGACTCGGCGCCGCATCGGTCTCGTTCGACTACGCCGAGCATCCGACGGGCCGTCGCCTGGTGGCGATGCGGCACGAACGCGGCTCGGTTGAATGGACCTACGACGAGGCGGGCCAGCTGGCGTCGACGCGCTGGCCTGACGGCAGCGAACACCGTTACCGCTACGAGGATCCGAACGACCCGATGCTGCTCACCTCGGTCTGGCGGGTCGAGGGGACGGATGGGGCGAAACCCGAGGAGATCGCCCGGTACGGGTACGACCTCCAGGGTCGCGCGATCTCGACCCGGGAGCGTGGCGGGGAAGCGCTGAGCATCGGGTGGTCGCTTCCGCTGCGTGCCGGCGCGCGCGGCGAGACGACAGTCACCGATGCCGAGGGCCGGATGGCCCGCTACGGATGGACCTACGACGCCTTCCGCCATCGTGCTCGGGTACTCGACGCGGCGGGGCTTGCCTGCGCAACGTGTCCGCCGGCGCCACGCCGCTACCGCTACGACGCGGCGGGCCGGCTCGTCGGTGTCGAGACACCCGTCGACGCCTGGACCCTGGAGCGCGATGCGATGGGCCGGCCGACCACCGCGTGGCGGCATGCGAAAGGGCACCGCGATCCCGAATGGCTGTGGCGGGCCGGCTACTCGGATCGGCATGGCATCGCGGGCTGGGCGTGGCTCGAGCAGTCGTCGGTCGCGCCGGGCCGCGTCCATCGCATCGAGGTGGAGCGAGACGGCGCGGGACGGGTCACGGCGGTTGCCGAGCGGGGCTGGTCTCCCAGGGAGGATGCGACCGACACCCGAACTTGGCGCCAGATCGCCCGTCGCTTCGAGATCCGTCACCTGTCGCGCAACGACGAGGCATACCGGATCGATCCGGTTCGACGCCTCGTGCCGATCGAATCGATCGACGGTCCCGAACCGGGTGACGCCGACCGGATCGCCGTCGGTCGCGGCCGGGTGGGCGTGGACGTCGAGGTCCGTCACCCTGCGGGCATCGTCGAAGAGATCTCGCTGGGCCACGGTGCGATGTCGTACCACATGGCGCCTTCGGGTCGGCGGGTCGGACTGACCCACTCCTGGGACAAGGGACCGCTCCTCGCCGAGGTGACGAACCTGCTCGACACGAGCATCCGATTCGAGTTCGATCGGGAGGGACGCCTTGTGGGCATGACCGAGAGCGCGTCGACCGGACGTCGAGGACGGGACATCCCGCTCGCCGACCCGTCGCCGTCGACCCGGCTCGACCTGCGTTCGAGCTGGCGCGGGCGCGCGACGCGCGTCGCGCTGGCCGACGGTTCGATCTTCGAGCGTGGATTCGACGATTTCGCCCGCGTGGTGTGGATCGCCGAACCGGGCTTCCCGATTCGCTGGGCCGACTACGACGCAAGCGACCGGCTGATCGGGCACCGGCCCGGAGACGGCAGCACGTTCAGCCATCGGCGTGACGACGCCGGTCGCCTGGTCGAGAGCCGCTGGCGGGGCGCCAACGGCAACGGCCAGGTCGTACTCGGTCGGTACACCTGGGAGGGAAATCTTCTTGTCGAGGCATCGAACGACGTGTCGACGATCCGGTACGGCCACGACTCGCGTGGTCGGTTGTCGTCAGCCGAACACCGGATCGCGACCGCACCACATCGGCCGCTGCGATGGCGATGGCACCGCGACGAACGCGCTGGCATCGTGGACGAAACGCTCCCGGACGGTCGTATCGTCCGTTACGAACTTCGGAACGGGCGCGTCGCGGCACTGCGGGTAGCCGGCCGCCGGATCGAGGTCGACGCGCTCGTCCGGCCGATGCGCCTGCGACCGGCCGAGCCGACATCGATGCCGACGGTCACGCTGCGCTTCGAGGGCGAACGCCTCGCCGAGGCGGCCGGGATCGCCTCCCTGCCGGATCCGCATGGTCGACGTGCGGCCAAGCGCGCCGCGGACGCGGCGCGATCCCGGTTCGACCGTTCGTTCGTGCATCACGATTGGCGGCTGCGCGCCGAGCTCGATCCGTCCGGCCGTATGCGCCAATGGCTCTGGGCCGACGACCGTCCGGTCGCGATGATCGACGGCGACGAGCTCTACACGATCGTCACCGACGCGCGGCGCGCACCGGTCCAGGCGCTCGATCGCTCCGGCCGGGTCGCCTGGCAGGCCGAATACGACCGCGACGGGTCGGCCAGGATCGCACCCGGCGCACGCATCGACGTGCCGCTGCGCCTTCCGGGCCAGTACTTCGACGCGGAAAGCGGCCTTCACCACAACGGCTTCCGGACCTACGATCCGGCGCGAGGCAGGTACCTCGAACGCGATCCCCTCGGGCTGCAGCAGGACTGGACGAGCCGCGAGGACACCACGCTCTACGCCGGTGGCGATCCGGTCGGCCACGCCGACCCGTGGGGTCTGGCCCGCATCACGTACGTCGCCTTGACGACCGATGCTCGCGGTCGACCGATCGGTCGGACGCAGGGCTTCGACAACGCCCGGTGGTCGTTCATGATCGAGGACATCGCGCCCGTGCCGCTCTTGGGCGGCGCGAGTCGCCCGCCGCAGCCGGCGGGTATCGACGCGGTCCTGTTCGACCCTTGGGGCGATTTCGTCGGCGGACGGAATGCGGCCGGCCTGGGCACGAGCAACGGCGTCGACGCGATCGCGGTCACCGGAACGACGGGGCGCGAGGTGTTCGCCTCGTTCGTCGCGCACTACGGCAACGCGCTCGCCAGCACCGACCGGTTCGTGGTCGACGCGTTCGACGACCGCCGGGCCGGTGCACTCGCATTGATCCTGTCTGCGCCGCCCGCGGAGCGGAGCCGTTGCATCCAGGCCGTGCTGCGGGGCTTGCCCGCGTTCTCGCCGTCACCCACCGGCACGCCGATCTCCCCGAACGCGCGGCGCGACGGCGCCAACCGCTTGCTGGCGTGCGCGGGCACCGTCGAGCCTGCGATCACCTACCGGGACGACCTCGAGCGCTTTCGCGTCGAACGGCTCCAGGCCGCCGCGGAACTGCAGGAGAGCCCCATGCGCTCGATCGCCGATCCGTGCACGCGACCGGGATGCGCGGCGCAGGACCGTGTCGTCGTCAACGGGCGGCCCTATACCGCCTCGTACGGGCGGACCCAGTTCACCGTGACCACCTTCCTCGGTGAGCTCGCGCGGCTGGCGCTTCGCGCAGACGACGCGGACGCGGCCGCGCTGCGGACGGCCATCGGATTCGACCGCAGCATCCAGCTCGGCAGCCGGGCTGCGACCGTCCGTGACGCGTTCACCCTCGCGCGACAGCGCGTCGATTCGACCTACCGCGCGTTCGCCACGCTACGCGACGAGTTCGGTCGAGGCGTCGACTCGGCGACGGCCGTCGCGACCTGGAACGCCCTGCCCGAGGCGCGACGCGCGCGCTTCTCGGCCGAGACCGGCCTCGGACAGACGGGCTTCGTGGACATCCTCGGTTACCGCGCCACAGGCACCGCGGGCCTCACGGAGGAGGAAGGCCGGCATGCACTCGCCGCATCGGCGATCCGGACAGTCGACTGGACCGAGAGCGGGCAGCCCGTCTCGTTCGAGCGCTGGCTCGTCAGCCTGTTCGGCAATCGCGATCCATACGACCACGTTTCGCGGGCCTTCCTGCGAGACAACCTCCGCGGGGTTCTCGAAGCGCCCTCGCTCGTCGGTCGGTTCGCGAACGACCGGGCGGCCGGCACCGACGCATGGTTCGACCGCCAGCAGGCCATCGAACTGGACCTGGCGCGACGCGTCGCGGTGCTGCACAACTCGGGCAACGCCGGGCTCGCGACACGGCCCGACCTCGACGCCTGGCTCTCCGCGAATCCGACGTCGGGCATCGCGCGCTATGTCGACGAATTCACCGTGCGGGACCATGCAGGCAACTGGGACGCCCTGCGCTGCGCCCCCGGCCTCGCTCCCGGCAGGGCCCTGCAGATGGCGAGCCTCGCCGAGACCTTCACGCCCCCGCCCCCGCCGCGCGGCGGCACGCGCCGCCGATAGCCCGCGTCAGCCCCGTTCCCGCGTCAGCATCGGCGCCGGATCGAAGATCCGCGGATCCATCGTCTTCAGCGGCTCGGCCACCTTCACGCCCGACGGGCAGAAGGCCAGCACCTGCTCGCGCACGTCGATGCCCGGGGCGACCTCGATCAGCGTCAGCACGCCGTCGCGGACCTCGAAGACCGCGCGCTCGGTGATGTACAGGATCCTTCGGCCCAGCGACGCGACGTAGCGCGCGTCGAAGGTCAGGTGCGAGACCTTGGGCACCACCTTCGCGGTGCGGCCCTCGCGCATGATCCTCAGGCGGCCATCGGCGGCGGCCACCTCGAGGCCGCCCGCGGTCAGCGTGCCCATGAACACCACCTCGCGCGCGCTCTGCGTGATGTTGATGAAGCCGCCCACGCCCGCGATGATCCGCTGTGCGCCCTCGCCGAAGACGCTGACGTTGACGTTGCCCGCGACGTCGAGCTCGGCCAGGCCGAGGAAGGCCACGTCGATGCCGCCGCCGTCGTAGAAGTCGAACTGCGCGGGGTGGTCGACCACCGCCTCGGGATAGGCCGACGCCCCGAACGACAGGCCGTCGGCCGGCGTGCCGCCGATCGGGCCCGCTTCCACCGTCAGCGTGAAGCCGGACACGCCCTCCTCGTCGGCCACCGCGCCGATGCCCGCCGGCATGCCCACGCCCAGGTTCACCACGCGCGGCCGGCGCGCCACCAGCTCCAGCAGGCCGCGCCGCTGGACGATCTTGCGTACGTCGAGCGGCGTCGTCGCCCGCCTCGGCGCCTCGTGACCCGGGCCGCGCCACGAGGTGTAGTACGCCGGGTTGTCGGCCTCGCCGAAGGTCATCATGTGCTCGTCGTCGTGCTCGGCGATCACCACGTGGTCGATCAGGATGCCGGGCACCTTCACCGCGTGCAGGTTCTCGTGCCGCTGCACGATCCGGCGGGCCTGCGCGATCACGATGCCGCCGCTGTTGCGCGCGGCCTGGGCGATGGCCAGCAGCTCGTGGTGGAAGGCCTCCTTCTCGGTCGCGAGGTTGCCGTGTGCGTCGACCGAAGTGCCGCGGATCAGCGCGACGTCGATCGGGAACGACGGATACAGCAGCCAGCGCTCGCCGCGCAGCTCCAGCGGCTCGACGAAGCGACGCGCGCCGCGCGCGACGGCGTCGAGCGCCACGGCATTGATCGCGCCCCCGTCGAGACGCGGGTCGACGAAGGTGTTCAGGCCGATCTTCGTGATCACGCCGGGCTTGCCGCCGGCGATCGCGCGGTACAGCTGGGTGATCACGCCCTGGGGCAGGTTGAAGGCCGCGCAGCGCTCCTCGAGCGCGAGTGTCGAGAGCTTCGGCGCGGAGCGCCAGTGGCCGCCGACGATGCACGCGGTCATGCCGGCGTGCCCGAAATGGTTGACGCCGCGGTGCCCGCGATCGCCCTGGCCGGCCGAGTACACGAGGGTCAGGTCCGCAGGCGAGCCTTCGGCGAGGAAGCGGCGCTCGAGCGCGGCGGTCACCGCCTCGGCATGGCCGCAGCCGACGAATCCGGCGCTGGCGACGGTCGCGCCGCTCGTCACGAGGGCGGCGGCTTCGGTGGCGGACAACAGGTTCAAGGCGGAGTCTCCCGGTGCTCGATGGGGGTCGCGTCGCGGCACGCCACATCAGGCCCGGGGCCCGGCCGCGCGCCCGGTCTTCGCGGGACCGGAGGCGCGATAGTCCTCAAATTCGGCGGGCGCGTCGCGACCGGCATCCCGGGCCGCGATGGACACGCCGAACCCGCGTCTCACGCCGCGACGTGCACGCCGGGCCGGCGCCCGTCGTTCCACCGCCCGTCGAGCGCCCGCTCGACCTGAGCGGCCAGCTGCAGCAGCAGCCCGTCGTTCGCCTGCGCCGCCTGCGCGTGGATCCCGAACGGCAGCCCGTTCTCCTGCCGGCCCATCGGCATCGACAGCCCGGGCAGCCCGCACAGGTTGGCGAGCGGGGTGTAGGCGAAGAAGCGCCACAGGTTCGCGAACCAGTCGTGCACCGACGGGGTGTCGCTGATCGTCAGGTACTCGGTGGCGCCGATCCGCGGCGTGGGCAGCGCGGTGATGGGCGTGAGGATCACGTCCCACGACCCGAAGAACGCGCCGAACGCTCGCGAGGTGGTGTTGAAGACGGCCTGCATGCGGAAGCGCTCGGCCCAGCTCGCCGCGAGGCCCGCCTCCCAGATCTTCACGTTGATCGGCTCGACGAGTCCTTCGGGCGGACGTTCCAGGCCGCGCTGCGCGAGCAGGGTCGCGATGGTCTGCGCGAAGTTCGTGATGTAGCAGAAGGTCTGCGCGTCGAAGGCCGCGCGGAAATCGACCTCGGGCAGCGCCCACTCGACGTGGTGGCCCAGGCCCTCCAGCATGCGCCCCGCCCGCTCGAGCTCGGCCACGATGGCCGGCGTCGCACGGTAGTCGCCCCACTCGTGCGAGAGCGCGATCCGCAGGCGCGGCGGGTCGCGTGCGATCAGCGACAGGTACGGCTCGGCCGGTGTCCAGTACGGCATGAACTCGCCGGGCGCGCCGCCCCGGCACGCGTCCACGAATGCGGCGGTGTCGCGCACGCTGCGGCTGTGGCAGCCCTGGGTCGACACGAGGCCGGAGAGGTCCGACAGGCCCGGTGCGATCGAGAACACGCCGCGCGAGGGCTTCAGGCCGATGTTCCCGTTGAAGCCGGCGGGGATCCGGATCGAGCCGCCGCCGTCGGTCGCGTGCGACAGCGGCACGACGCCGGCCGCGACCATCGCCGCGCTGCCGGCGGACGATCCGCAGGTGGTGTAGTCGGTGTCCCAGGGATTGCGGGTCACGTACACCGCCGGGTTCTCGGCCGAGCTGCACACGCCGAACTCGGGCGTGGTGGTGCGGCCGATCACGTTCAGGCCGGCACGGCGCAGACGTCCCGCCAGGACGCTGTCGGCCTGCGCGCGATGCCCGCGCATCAGCAGCGAGCCCATCTCCTGGAGGCGCCCCTTCAGCGTGGGCCCGAGGTCCTTCATCAGGTAGGGCACGCCGGCGAAGGGCCCCGCCGGGTCCATGCCGTCGCGCGTCGGGTCCTCGACGACGTCGTCGAACACCTCGACGACCGCCGATACCGATGGATCGGTCATCGCGATGCCCGCGGCCGCCTGCGCCGCGAGTTCGGCCGGGGTCAGCTCACCCCGCCGGACGCGCTCGGCGAGCGCGAGTCCATCGTGCCGGGACCACTCGTCCCAGCTCATCGCCAGCGTCATGTCGGTTCGCTCGACGGCCGCCGGCTCACGCGGCGGCCGACCCGGTGGGTGGAGCGAGGCAGTCTAGCGCCTCGCCCCGCCCCCGTCGGCCGGCCGCGTTTCAGACCGCGCGGATCGGGATCGGCTCGCGTTTCACGGGGCCGCCGTCGCCGCGGAACGCGGCGAGCCGCTCGGCCCACTCGGCACGCACCTTCTCGAGATGCCGTTCCTTCACGTGGCCGTAGCCGCGGATCTGCTCGGGCAGCTTCGCGAGCGCCACCGCCTGCGCGTGCTTCGACGCGTCCAGGCCGGCGAGCAGCTCGTCGACCAGCGCCTCGTACTCGGTGATCAGCGCCCGCTCCATCCGCCGCTCGGCCGTGCGGCCGAACGGATCGAAGGCCGTGCCCCGCAGCACCTTCAGCTTCGCCAGCACGCGCAGCACCGGCAGCATCCACGGTCCGAACTCGCGCTTGGCCGGCACGCCGGTGACCGGATCGGGCTTCGAGAGGATCGGCGGCGCCATGTGGAACTTCAGCCGCCAGTCGCCGTCGAAGCGCTCGCGCAGCGATTCGAGGAAGGCCGGGTCGGCGTGCAGTCGCGCGACCTCGTACTCGTCCTTGTAGGCCATCAGCTTCGCGAGGCCCCGCGCCACCGCCTCGGTCAGCCGCCACTTGCCGGCGGCACCCACGCGATCGCCCTCGACGCGGCGCACGCGCTCGACCCAGCCGCGGTAGCGCTCGGCATAGGCGGCATCGCCCCACGCGGTCAGCAGCGCGACGCGCCGCGCGATCAGCTCGTCGAGGTCGGTCTCGGTCCGCACCTGCCCCACCGGGCGCTTGAGCTCGATCACCTTCGCGCCCGAGGGCCGCACCAGCCGGCGCACCGACTCGGGATCGTGCGCGAGCCGCCGGCCCCAGCCGAAGGCCTCGAGGTTGCGCGCCACCGACACGCCGTTGAGCTCGATCGCACGCTCGAGCGCCTGGCGCGTGAGCGGCAGCCAGCCCTTCTGCCACGCGTAGCCCAGCAGCAGCGGGTTGGTGTAGATCGCGTCGCCCAGCAGCGAGACCGCCACGTCGTTGGCCTCGACGAAGTCGATGTCCTGCTCGCCCGCGGCCTCGAGCACGTTGCGCCGGAGCGCATCGGCCGGCAGCGACCAGTCGGGGTCGCGCAGGAAGTCGGACGTGGGCGCGACGTTGCCGTTGATCACCGCGCGCGTGACGCGCGGCCGCATCTTCGACAGCGCCTCGTTGCCGGCGGTGACCACCAGGTCGCTGCCGATCACCAGGTCCGCCTCGCCGGTGGCGATCCGCGTGGAGAACAGCTGGTCGGGCCGCTCGGCGATCTGCACGTGCGAGAACACCGCGCCGCCCTTCTGCGCGAGGCCCGCCATGTCGAGCACCGAGATGCCCTTGCCCTCCAGGTGCGCGGCCATGCCGAGCAGCTGGCCGATGGTCACGACGCCGGTGCCGCCCACGCCGGTCACCAGCACGCCGTAGGTGCGGTTGCCGGAGTCGGCGAGGCCCACGATCGACGCGGGCTCGGGCAGCTCGGGCAGCACGGGTGCCGCCGCGGCCCCGCCGGCCGCGTCTCCGGCCTTCGCGCGCCCCGCGCGCAGCGTGCCGCCCTCCACCGTCACGAAGCTCGGGCAGAACCCCTTCACGCAGGAGAAGTCCTTGTTGCACGAGCTCTGGTTGATCCGCCGCTTGCGACCCAGGTCGGTCTCCACCGGCTCGACCGACACGCAGGCCGACTGCACGCTGCAGTCGCCGCAGCCCTCGCAGACCGCCTCGTTGATCACCGCGCGCTTCGCGGGATCGGGATACGCCGGCTTGCCGTCGACGATCTTCTTGCGCCGCCGCCGCTTCTCGCTCGCGCAGGTCTGGTCGTAGACCAGCACCGTGCAGCCGGGAATCTCGCGCAGCGCGCGCTGCACGGCGTCGAGCTCGTCGCGGTGATGGATCTCGACGCCGTCGAACGGCGCCGCGCCCTTCACCGCGTCGTACTTCTCCGGCTCGTCGGTGACGACGACGACCTTGCGCGCGCCCTCGGCACGCACCTGCGCGACGATCGACGGCACGTTCAGCGTGCCGTCGTGCGGCTGGCCGCCGGTCATCGCGACCGCGTCGTTGTAGAGGATCTTGTAGGTGATGTTGACCCCGGCCGCGATCGACGCGCGCACCGCGAGCAGCCCGCTGTGGAAGTACGTGCCGTCGCCGAGGTTCGCGAAGATGTGCGCCTCGTCGCTGAACGGCGCCTGGCCGATCCACGGCACGCCCTCGCCGCCCATCTGCGTGAAGGTCGAGGTGTTGCGCTCGGGCATCCAGATCGCCATGTAGTGGCAGCCGATGCCCGCGACCGCGCGCGAGCCCTCGGGCACGCGGGTCGAGGTGTTGTGCGGGCAGCCCGAGCAGAAGGTGGGCGTGCGCACGGCCGTCACGTGCGGCTCGGCGAGCGCGCGCTCCTTGGCCTCGATGATCGCGATCCGCGACTCGATCCGCGCGCGGATGTCCTCGGGAAGCCCGCCGCCCAGCTTCTGCGCGTACTGCCCCGGATTCAGCAGACGGGCCGCGATCGCCTTCGCGATGATCGCCGGCGACAGCTCGCCCAGCCCCGGCAGCAGCCACTGTCCCTGAGGCATGGCCCACTCGCCGCCGCGCCCGTCCTTCTCGTCGAACTTGCCGTAGACCCGCGGGCGCACGTCGTCGCGCCAGTTGTAGAGCTCCTCCTTCAGCGCGTACTCGAGCACCTGCCGCTTCTCCTCGACGACGAGGATCTCGTCGAGACCGGTGGCGAACTCGCGCACCGTCGCGGCCTCGAGCGGCCAGACCACGCCGCACTTGAAGACGCGGATGCCGAGCCGCTCGCAGGCCTCGGCGTCGAGCCCGAGGTCCTCGAGCGCCTGCATCGTGTCGAGGTAGGCCTTGCCGGCGGTGACGATGCCGAACCAGGCGCGCGACGAGTCGATCACCGTGCGGTTCAGCCGGTTCGCGCGCACGTAGGCGAGTGCCGCGTACCACTTGTAGTTGAAGAGCCGCGCCTCCTGCGCGAGCGGCGTGTCGGGCCAGCGGATGTTCAGGCCGAACGGGTCGTCGTGCGGATACGGGAAGTCCTCGGGGATGACGATCGACACGCGGTCCGGGTCGACCTCGACCGAGGCCGAGGCCTCGACCACCTCGGTCACCGTCTTCATCGCGATCCATAGCCCCGACCAGCGCGACATCGCCCAGCCGTGAAGGCCCAGGTCCAGGTACTCCTGCACCGTCGACGGATAGAACACCGGCAGGCCGCAGGCCTTGAAGATGTGGTCCGACTGGTGCGGCAGCGTGGAGCTCTTCGCGCCGTGGTCGTCGCCGGCCAGCACCAGCACGCCGCCGTGCCGCGAGGTGCCCGCCGCGTTCGCGTGCTTGAACACGTCGCCCGAGCGGTCCACGCCCGGGCCCTTGCCGTACCAGATGGAGAAGACGCCGTCGACGTTCGCCCTGGGCGTCATCGTCACCTGCTGCGTGCCCCAGACCGCGGTCGCAGCGAGCTCCTCGTTGAGACCGGGCTGGAAGACGATGCGGTGCTTCTTCAGGTGCTCGCGCGCCTTCCACAGCGACTGGTCGACGCCGCCGAGCGGCGAGCCGCGGTAGCCGGAGATGAAGCCGGCGGTGTTCAGGCCGGCTCGCCGGTCGCGTTCGCGCTGCAGCATCGGCAGCCGGACGAGGGCCTGGGTGCCGGACATGAAGGCCCGGCCGCGCTCTAGCGCGTACTTGTCGTCGAGCGTGACGTCGCGCAGCGCGCGTTCGAGGTGGTCGCGCAGTGCAGGGTCGAGCGGTGCGTTCACAGCCGCGTCTCCTTGTGCCTAGGAATCGTGTCCCGGGGGCCCGGCGCGGCTGTCGGGCCGGCGCGGGGAGTCTCTCGCCGCTCGTGACGGCTCGAACGCCGATGGTAATCCCGCCGGCCCGCCGCGGTCAGCCGCCCGGGCCGGTACGGTGATCGGGGGCCGTACCGGTACGGTTTCGGCCGACTGCTGCCGCACCGAGGATCCAAACGGACCCAGGGAATTCACACTACTGTCACGACCACTCTCAAGAATCCGCCGCTCCAGCCCAGGAGCCTCACATGTCCCACACCCACGACGACCTCCCCACGAATCCCTCCGCCAACCCCCACCTCGCCGACGTCGTCGACGCGCGCCTGCAGGACGCGGGCCGTCGCGGCCTGCTGCGCGGCGGCCTCGGCCTGTCGGCCATGGGCTTCCTCGGCGGCGCGACCGGCCTGCTCGCCGGCTGCGGCTCGAGCGACGATTCGCCCTCGAACGCGGTGGCGGGCGTCACCCAGACCGCGCCGCCCACCCGTCCGGCCTCGCTCGGCTTCGCCGCGCTCACGAAGTCGCTCTCCCACACGGTGG
>JBAXJZ010000039.1:0-14756 GCA_037137595.1 Burkholderiales bacterium
TGCAGCAGCACGAGGTCGGCGAAGCAGCCGGGGGCGATCCCGTAGCCCTCCAGGCCTAGGATGCGCGCGGGCGTCTCGGTCACCGCGTCGAAGCAGGCGCGCATGCCGTCCTGCGAGGTCATCTGCGCGACGTGCAGCCCCATCGACGCGACCTCGAGCATGTCGGCCGAGCCCATCGGGTACCACGGGTCCATCACGCAGTCGGCGCCGAAGGCGACCGGCACGCCGGCGGCCATCAGCTCGGGCACGCGGGTCATGCCCCGCCGCTTCGGATAGGTGTCGTGCCGGCCCTGCAGCGTGATGTTGATCAGCGGGTTCGCGATCGCGGACAGGTCCGCCTCGGCGATCAGCGGGATCAGCTTCGAGACGTAGTAGTTGTCCATGGAGTGCATGGACGTCAGGTGCGAGCCGGTGACCCGGCCCTGCAGCCCGAGCCGGCGCGTGTGGAACGCCAGCGTCTCGACGTGGCGCGACAGCGGATCGTCGGACTCGTCGCAGTGCATGTCGACGCGCAGCCCGCGCGCGGCGGCGATCTCGCACAGCAGCCGGACCGACTCGGCGCCGTCGGCCATGGTCCGCTCGAAGTGCGGGATGCCGCCCACCACGTCGACGCCGCGGTCGAGCGCGCGCTCGAGCAGCTGAAGCGCGGTGAGCCGGCACGACGGGTCGTCGCGGCTCGGCTCGTAGCGCAGCACGCCGTCCTGCGGGAACGCGACGAGCTGCAGGTCGAGGTAGGGCGCGACGCGCCGCTTGACCTCGAGCATCGCGTCGACCGCCAGCAGCCGCGGGTCCGAGGTGTCGACGTGGCTGCGGATCGCCAGCAGCCCGCGCGCCACCGCCCAGTCGCAGTAGGCGAGCGCGCGCTCGACCAGCGCCTCCTGCGTCAGGTGCGGCTTGAGCTCGCCCCACAGCGCGATGCCCTCGAGCAGCGTGCCCGAGCGGTTCAGCCGCGGCAGCCCGAGCGACAGCGTCGCGTCCATGTGGAAGTGCGCGTCGACGAAGGGCGGCGACAGCAGCAGGCCGGCGGCGTCGATCTCGCGGCCGGCGGCGGCCGAGGCGAGCTCGGCGTGCGGCGCGACCGCCGCGATCCGGTCGCCGCGAACGGCGACGTCGATGTCGGTGCGCCCGTCGGGCAGCGTGGCGTGGCGGACGATCAGGTCGAACATGGTGTCAGCGCTCCCCCTTGCGGTACGGCTTCATCAGCGCCTGCGGGTAGGCCGCGCGGCGGGCCACCAGCACCAGCGCCAGGATCGACAGCAGGTACGGCAGCATCAGCCACAGCTGGTACGGCACCTCGCTGCCCGCGCCCTGCTGCAGCCGCAGCTGCATCGCGTCGAAGCCGGCGAAGAGCAGCGCGCCGGCCAGCGCCTTGCCCGGCCGCCACGACGCGAACACGACCAGCGCCACGCAGATCCAGCCGCGGCCGTTGACCATGTTGAAGAAGAACGCGTTGAAGGCGGCCAGCGTCAGGAACGAGCCGGCGACGCCCATCAGCGCCGAGCCCGCGCAGATCGCGGCGATCCGCGTGGCCGCGACCGGGATGCCGGCGCTCTCGGCGGCGGCCGGGTTCTCGCCGACCATCCGCAGCGCCAGGCCCGCGGGCGTCCGGTAGAGCAGCCAGCCGACCGCGGGCACCATCGCGAACGCGAGCAGCGCGAGCGGCGTCTGCGCGGCGATCACCGGGCCGACGAGCGGGATCGCGTCGAAGGGCGCGCCGATCCCGGAGAAGGGTTCGATGGTGGGCGGCGAGCTCACCTTCGGGAAGCCGACGCGATAGGCGTAGTAGGACAGGCTGGTGGCGAAGAGCGTGATGCCCAGCCCCGCGACGTGCTGCGACAGCGCGAGCGTGACGGTGAGCAGCCCGTGGACCAGCCCGAAGGCCGCGCCCGCGGCGGCGGCGGCCAGCACGCCGCCCCACAGGCCCGCGCCCTGCCAGACGGCGAACCAGCCGGCGAAGGCGCCCGCCACCATGATCCCCTCGATGCCCAGGTTCAGCACGCCCGCGCGCTCGCACAGCAGCACGCCGAGCGTGCCGAGCACCAGCGGCGTCGCGATCCGCAGCACCGCGATCCAGAAGTTCGCCTGCATCAGCGTCTCGAGCACGTCGGCGAGCACGGTCAGCGCCTCCGGATCCGGTACTGCGCGAGCATCGTCGCCACGAGCATCGCGATCAGCGAGACCGAGACGATCACGTCGGCGATGTAGCTCGGCACCGCGACCTCGCGGCTCATGCTGTCGGCGCCGACCAGCATGCCGGCGACGAAGACCGAGGCGGCGACCACCGCGAGCGGGTGCAGCGCGGCGAGCATCGCGATCACGATGCCGGCGTAGCCGTAGCCCGGGCTCATGTCGAGGGTCACGTAGCCGGTGCGGCCGGCCACCTCGGAGACGCCGGCCAGCCCGGCGAGCGCGCCCGAGATCAGCGCGGCGCGCAGCGCGGCCGCGCCCACCGGCACGCCGACGAAGCGCGCGGCCTCGGGACTCGCGCCGACCGCGCGCCACTCGAAGCCCCAGGTGGTGAAGCGCTGCACCGCCCAGAGCGCGACCGCGAGCGCGAGCGCCACCAGCAGCCCGGCGTGCACCCGCGTCTTCTCGAGCAGCTTCGGGAACTCGAGCTCCGGGTTCACGCCGACCGACTGCGGCCAGCCCATGGCGCCCGGGTCCTTCATCGGCCCGTCGAGCATCCACGAGACGAACAGCAGCACCACGAAGTTCATCAGCAGCGTGGTCACGACCTCGTCGACGCCGAAGCGACCGCGCAGCAGCGCCGGACCGGCGACCGTGGCGGCGCCGGCCAGCATGCCGGCGGCGACCATGCCCGCGCCCAGCAGCGGCAGCGGCGCGTCGAAGCCGCTGCCGTCGTGCAGCCCGCCCACCGCGACCGCGGCGAGCGCGCCGAGGTAGAGCTGCCCCTCGGCGCCGATGTTCCAGAAGCGCGCGCGGAACGCGACCGCGGCCGCGAGGCCGGTGAGCATCAGCGGCGTGGCGCGGGTCAGGGTCTCGGTGAATGCGAAGCGCGAGCCGAACGCGCCCTCGAACAGCAGCGCATAGGTGCGGCCCACCGGCGCGCCGGCCCAGGCGACCAGCAGCGCGCAGGCGACCAGGGTCACCGCGATCGCGGCCAGCGGCGCGCCGACCATCGCGGCGCGCGACGCGGTCTCACGCCGCTCGAGCCGCATCCGCGCCCTCCCCGTGCGCCGCGCCGGCGCCCATCATCGCGAGCCCGAGCGAGGCGGTGGTCCAGTCGGCCACCGGCCGGGCCTCGGACAGCCGCCCGTGCGAGATCACCGCGATCCGGTCGGCGAGCGCGAGGATCTCCTCGAGCTCCTCGGAGATCAGCACGATCCCGGCGCCGCCGCGCGCGGCCTCGAGCAGCCGGCCGTGGATCCAGGCGACCGCGCCGACGTCGAGCCCCCAGGTCGGCTGGTCGACGACGATCAGCCGCGGCGCGCGCGACAGCACGCGGCCCAGGATCAGCTTCTGCATGTTGCCGCCGGACAGCTGCCGCGTCGGCTGCTCGAGTCCGCGGCAGCGGACGTCGTAGTCGGCGACGATCCGCGAGGCCGCCGCCCGGATCGCCGCGGCATCGACCCACCAGCGGCCGCGCGCGTACGGCGGCTCGCGGTAGTGCTCGGCCACCGCGTTCTCGGCGACGCTCGCCTCGGCGATGGCGCCCAGGTGGTGGCGGTCCTCGGGCACCCGCCCCACGCCCGCCGCGACGAAGGCGGCGGGCCGCGCCTCGATCGGGGCGCCGGCCACCTCGAGCGTGCCCGAGGACGGCGCCCGCAGCCCGCAGAGCAGCTCGGCGAGCGGCTGCTGGCCGTTGCCGGCCACGCCCGCGATCGCGACGATCTCGCCGGGCCGCAGCAGCAGCGACACGCCGTCGAGCAGCCGCCGGCCGCCGTCGACGACGGACACCTCGCGCAGCGCGAGCACCGGCGCCGCGTCCGGCGCGACGGACCTCCGACCGCCTTCGCTCGCCCGCGTCGGCACCGTCACCTCGCGGCCGACCATCAGGCGCGCGAGCGCGGCCGCGTCGGTGCCGGTCGCCGGCAGCACGGCCTCGAGGCGACCGGCGCGCAGCACCGCGACCCGGTGACTCACGGCGAGCACCTCGTGCAGCTTGTGCGAGATGAAGACGATCGACAGGCCGGCCTCGACGAAGGCGCGCAGCGTCTCGAACAGGCGCTCGCTCTCCTGCGGCGTGAGCACCGCGGTCGGCTCGTCGAGGATCAGGATCCGGGCGTCGCGGTAGAGCGCCTTCAGGATCTCGACCCGCTGCTTCTCGCCGATCGACAGGTCGCCCACGCGCGCGTCCGGATCCACGGCGAGGCCGAAGCGCGCGGCGAGGTCGACCAGCTTCGCGCGCGCGGCGGCGCGCCGCGACACCGGCCGCCACCAGCGCTCGACGCCGATCAGCACGTTGTCGAGCACGCTGAGGTTGTCGGCCAGCGTGAAGTGCTGGTGGACCATGCCGATGCCGGCCGCGAGCGCGGCCGCCGGATCCCCCGGCGGCAGCGGCGACCCGAAGGCCTCGACCGACCCCGCATCGGCCACGTAGTGACCGAACAGGATCGAGACCAGGGTGCTCTTGCCCGCGCCGTTCTCGCCGAGCAGCGCGAGCACCTCGCCGCGGCCGAGCTCGAGCGTGATGCCGTCGTTGGCGAGCAGCGAGCCGAAACGCTTCGTGATGCCGGTCAGCCGGAGGACCGGCTCGGCGCGCGCCGGCGTCAACGGGTCACTTCGCCGTGGGCTTGGGCTGGTTGTCGTCCACCTTCACGGTGAACTTGCCGTCGAGGATCGCCTTCTCGCGGTCGCGGACCTTCTTCACGATGTCGGCCGGGATCTTCGACTCGAAGGTGCCCAGCGGCGAGAGCTCCGAGCCCTTGTACTTCATCATCGAGAACTGGCCGTAGTCCTCGGCCTTGAAGGTGCCCTTCTTGACCGCATCGAGCGCGCGCTCGATGGTCGGCTCCATGTTCCACAGCGCCGACGCGACCACGGTCTCGGGGTACTTGTCCTGCGTGTTGATCACGTTGCCGATCGCGAGCTTGCCGCGCTCCTTGGCGGCGTCGGACACGCCGAAGCGCTCGGCGTACATGACGTCCGCGCCCTTGTCGATCATCGCGAACGCGGCTTCCTTCGCCTTCGGCGGGTCGAACCACGAGTTGATGAAGGTGACCATGAACTCGACCTTCGGGTTGGTCTCCTTCGCGCCGGCCATGAACGCGTTCATCAGCCGGTTGACCTCGGGGATCGGGAAGCCGCCGACCATGCCGATCCGGTTCGACTTGGTCATGCCGCCGGCGATCATGCCGGTGAGGTAGGCGGGTTCCTGGATGTAGTTGTCGAACACCGAGAAGTTCGGCGCCTGCGGCTTGCCCGACGAGCCCATCAGGAACGAGATCTTCGGGTAGTCCTTCGCGACCTTGCGCGCCGCGGCCTCGACCGCGAACGACTCGCCGACGATGAACTGCGCGCCCTTCTCGGCGAACTGGCGCATGACGCGCTCGTAGTCGGCGTTGGCCACGCTCTCGCTGAACTCGTAGTCGATCGCGCCGCGATCCTTCGCCGCGTTCAGCGCCTTGTGGATCCGGCTCACCCACTGCTGCTCGACGGGCACGGTGTAGACCGCGGCGACCTTGATCTTCGACTGCGCGAACGCGCTCATCGGCACGCCGGCGGCCGCGAGGACCGAGGCGGAGGCGGCGGCGGACAGGACGGCGCGGCGGGACTGCGGACGGATGCTCATGGCTGACCTCGGGCTGGGCGGGAACGGCGATTATAGGGACGGGATCCGGGCGCGAGGGCACCCGGCGGACCGGTCCGGCACGCCCCGTTCCGAGGCGTGCGATCAGCGCACCGTGCCCGCGTCGTCCCGCACCGCCTCGGGGGGCGGGCGCACCAGGTCGAGCGGCCGCGAGGCCGCGCGCCGCACCAGCGCGTTCCACAGCGCCCCGATGCCGGTCACCTCGAGCTTGCGCGCGCGCAGTGCCAGCATCAGCGACAGGGTGAAGCTGACCGTCAGGTTCACGATCGCGATCATCAGCACGCCCACCGCGCCCGCGACCAGCATCCACGGATCGAGGTGCTCCCACAGCGTCACCGCGATCACGCCGAGGTTGGCCGACGCGAAGGCCACGTGCCGGATGTCCAGCGGCGCGCCGGTGAGCGTGCCCAGCAGCGACACGCCGCCCAGCATGCAGCCGAAGAGGAAGTTGCCCGCGAGCGCGCCGAAGTTGTGCTCGACGTAGTCGCCCACCGCCCGCGCCCGCCGCTCGCCCGCGAGCCGGACGAGCAGCGGCATGTGCGCGACGCGGCGCGGCAGCCGATGGAACACCGCGAGGTTGTCGCAGTAGCCGGAGATCACCCCCGACAGGAAGAGACAGACCCCGGCGATCGCCGCGTACATCGCGGTGAGGCCGAGGGGATCGAGCTGCGCGAGCAGCGATCCGGCCTTCTCGGGCGAGGCCGGTCCCACGCCCGCGAGCGCGAGCAGCACCGCGGTGACGGTGGCCGCGAGCGGCAGCGCGACGCCGACGTTGCCGAGCACCGCGACGAACTGGCTGCGCACCACCTGCACCAGCAGCTCGACCACCCGCGGCACCCACGCGCGGTTCGTGCCGCCGCCCTGCGCGGCGTCGATCTCGGCGGCGATCCGCGCCGCGGTCATCGCCGGCTGCTTGGTCGCCACCGTGCCGTGCAGCAGGTGGATCAGCACGAAGCCCAGCCCGTAGTTCAGGGACACCAGCACGCCCTCGATCAGCGGCGGCGCGTGCAGCGTGGCGATCAGGATCTTCTGGATCGCCATGAACGCGATCACGAAGCCGCCGACGGCGGCCGACCGGAGCATCTCGATCCACTGGCCGCGATCGGTGGCGATGTAGTGCTCGCCGGCGCGGCCCGCGTGCTCGGTGACCTCGAGCGCGGCGAGCTGCGTGCTCTGCCGCCAGACCGCGGTCACGCTGGTCTCCTCGGCGCATGCGCGGACCTGCTGGCGCAGGAAGCGCATCCACGCGGCGCCGCGGGCCTCGGCATCGCGGGTGCGGTCGACGAGGTCGAGCAGCAGCTCGAGCCGATCGACGATCTCGCCGAGCCGCTGCAGCTTGAAGGTGAGCGACACGGTGACGCCGGTGCGGCCGGTGCCGCGGCGGATCCGGCGGATCACGTCGCGACACTGGTCGAGCAGCACCCGCACCGGCCGGTCGTCCTCGTCGGGACGGGCCTCGCGCTCGGCGATCGCGATCGCCCAGCGCTCGAGATAGGTCCGCAGCGCGGCCTGCTGCTCGAGGAACGGCGACGCTGACCGCTGGGCGTCGGGCGATACGCGCCCGACGATCGGGTCGACGCCGATCGCGGCGATCCGTGCCGACAGCACCTTCATCGCCTCGCCGAGCTCGCCGGCCAGCCGCATCCGTGCGGCCTCGGGCAGCTGATCCGCGCCGAGCAGCGGCGCGAGACGTGCCCACCGGTCGGCCGGGATCGACAGCGCCCAGGATGCGGTGCGCGACCGGCCGAACAGCCGGCGCGCCCAGTCCTTCAGCTGGTCGTCCTCGACGTCCTCGGGCAGCAGCTTGTGCAGCAGCCGGCGGCGCAGCTCCGCACCGAAGCCCTCGGGCGGCGCGACGCCGAGGTCGGCGAAGAAGCCGACGTGCCAGGTGCCGGCGAGGATCCGCGCGAAGGCCGCGGCCACCGCCTCGCGCTCGGACGCCTCGCGCTCCAGGCGCTCCAGCCATGCGTCGAAGCGCGCGGCCGCGCCGGCGGTCCACGCGCGGTCTCCGGCACGCAGGCGACGCACGAGCGCGATCAGCGCGGCGGGATCGGGGGACGCGGGGGCGGTCATGGGGCGGGGCGGGAACGGGCGCGATGCGGGCGGCCGCGAGGGCGGCCGGCAGGTCGCAAGCTTAACCCGGATGACCGGCCGCTCCCCCTCGGGGAACCCGGTGCGTGGCGAGCCCGGCGGCCGGCCTAGAACCGTCGGTCAGAACAGCTCGAGCTCGGCCGAGTTGGCCTTGGGCGCGAGATGGCCGGCCGCGACCAGGTCCTCCCACGCGTGGATCTGGTTCCGGCCGTTCTCCTTCGCGTGGTAGAGCGCGGCGTCGGCGCGGCCGAAGGCGCCGGCCGCGTCATCGAGCGGGCCGATCCGCGTGTAGCCGATCGACACCGTCACGCGCCCCACGCGCGAGAAGGTCCGTGCCTCGACCAGGCCGCGCAGCCGCTCCAGCGGCGCGTGCGCCGTGTCCGCGGGCGTGCGCGACAGCACCACGACGAACTCCTCGCCGCCGAAACGGTAGAGCCGATCGACCGGCCGGAACTGGGTCCGCATCATCTGCGCGAGCAGCAGCAGCACCTCGTCGCCGTAGAGGTGGCCGAACTCGTCGTTGATCCGCTTGAAGCGGTCCACGTCGACGACGGCGAGCCAGTGCGGCGCCTCCGGCGACGGCGGATGCCGTGCGTCGCCGTCGACGGGTGCCGCGGCCTCGACCGCCGCCGTCTCGCGCAGCAGCCGGGAGAAGTCGCCGTCGAAGGTCCGGCGGTTGCGCAGCGAGGTCAGCGTGTCGTGCTCGCCGTAGTCGAGCAGCGCGAGGTGGTTGCGGTAGATCCGCAGCAGGTTGGCCACCGCGCTCTCGCGTTCGAGCGACAGCGTCGCCGCCACCCCGTCGGCCTCGATCAGGCCGACCGCCTCGCGCTCGGAGACCACCGGGAACAGGTAGCTGCAGCGCGGCTCGTCGCGCGCCGACAGGCGCAGCACCGCGCGCTCGCCGATGCAGCGGGCCCGGGAGCCCTCCAGCGCGGGCAGCCGGCGCGGGTCGGAGCCGTCGCCCAGCCGGTGGCAGCCGGACGCGGTCGCACGCAGCACCGGCCACAGCCGGGGCTCGGCATCGGACGGAACCAGCCGCATGTAGGTCACGCTCCGGGCATCGAGCTGCGCGCGCAGCAGTTGAGCCAGCGAGACCTCGAGCGACTCGCGGTCGCGCTCGGCGGTCAGGTCGGCGACGGTTTCGATCAGCGTGAGGGTGGACACGGTTTCGGCGGGCGCGTACGGGTTTCCCGGGGGGATCGTGTCGTTGTCGACACCCTCGCAGGGAACTTGAGCAGCCGCGCCGAACCCGGCGGCGGTTCGGCCGCCGATCGAGGACCCGACCGCCGGACGGCCGGGCCGTCGCGGCGGACGAGGGGTCGCGATCCCTCAGGCCGGCAGGAGCGACCGCGGACGCGGCGGCGGCGCCGACGCCGCGGCCAGCCGCCGGCGTGCGGCGACCCGCGCGCGGCGATCCTCGACCGCGCGCCCGATCAGCAGCACCACGGGGCGCGCGTCCACGCCGAGCCCGGCCGCCGCGAGCCCGCCGAGGGTGGCGCGCTCGGTCGACTGATCCGGCCACGAGGCGGCGCGGACGGCCACCGTCGGCGTGTCCGACGGGAAGCCGCGTTCGATCAGCGTCCGCGCGCAGCGGCCGGCGACGCGGCCGGCCATGTAGAGCACCACGGTGCCCGACGGCGTCAGCCCGTCGGCCCAGCCGCCGTCGGCATCGCCGTCGTGGCCGGGCTCGCCGCGTCCGATCCGCGGCGTGACCACGTCCAGCCGCCGCGCGACGCCGCGTCGGGTCAGCGAATGGCCGGCCGCCGCCGCCGCGGCGCTCGCCGCGGTGATGCCGGGCACGATCTCCCAGTCGATGCCGGCGGCGTCGAGCGCGTCGATCTCCTCGTCGAGGCGGCCGAACACCGTCGGGTCGCCGCCCTTGAGGCGGACCACCACCGCGTGGCGGTGCGCGGCCTCGACCAGCGCGCGGTCGATCCACGCCTGCTCGGCCGACGTGCCGTCGCAGCGCTTGCCGACCGGCACGAGGTCGGCGGCCGGCGCCCATTCGAGCACGTCGTCGGTCAGCAGCGCGTCGTGGAGCACGACGTCCGCGCGCGCCAGCACGCGGATCGCGCGCACCGTCAGCAGGTCGGCCGCGCCGGGACCCGCGCCGACGAAGAACACCTTGCCGGTCGCCTCGGGCCGGCCGGCCCCGAGCCCGCTCACGCCGCCGCCGCCTCGCGGCGCCGGAACAGCGGGCTCGGCTCGTCGACCGCCGCCTGGTAGCGGACGCTGAAGTCGGCGAACGCGGCGACCGCCGCCTGCGCGTCCTGGTCGGCGCGCAGCGCGAAGCTGTCGAACCCGCAGCGCGCGTACAGGAAGAGCTGGTCCCGCAGCACGTCGCCCACCGCGCGCAGCTCCCCGGTCCAGCCGTGCCGCTCGCGCAGCAGCCTGGCGATCGAGTAGCCGCGGCCGTCGGTGAACGCGGGGAACGACACCGCCACCAGCGCGAACCGCCCGAGGTCCGCGGCGATCGCCGCCGGATCGTCGGTCGGCGACAGCAGCACGCCCAGTCGCCCGGGCCGCGCCGACCAGACCGCCGCGCGCTCGCGCCACTCGTCGAGCGGGATCAGCGCGTCGGCGTCGGCGGGGATCGAGGCCGCGTCGCCGTCGAAGACGTGCCAGGTATCAGGCCGCAGCCCGTTCCGATCGATCAGCGTTGCCATAGACGGATGCCTTGAAGGGTTCGATGCCGACGCGCTGGACGACGTCGATGAAGCGCTCGTCGGCCGACTCGCGCAGGGTCACGTAGGTGCGGACCAGGCGGTCGACGACGTCGGGGATCTCGGCGCGCGAGAAGGACGGGCCGATGATCCGGCCGATGGCGGCGCGCGGGCCCTGCACGCCGCCGAGCGAGACCTGGTACCACTCCTCCCCGGCCTTGTCGACGCCGAGGATGCCGATGTGGCCGACGTGGTGGTGGCCGCAGGAGTTGATGCAGCCCGAGATGTTCAGCTCGAGCTCGCCGATGTCGAACAGGTCGTCGAGGTCGTCGAAGCGGGCCTGGATCGACTGCGCGACCGGGATCGACACCGCGTTCGCGAGCGAGCAGAAGTCACCGCCGGGGCACGCGATGATGTCGGTCAGCAGGCCGATGTTCGGCGCGGCGAGCTTCGCGGCCTTCAGCAGCGCGAAGAGCTCGGGCAGCGCCGTGCGCTCGACGTCGGGCAGCACGAGGTTCTGGTGGTGGCTGACGCGGATCTCGCCGAAGCCGAAGCGCTCGGCGGCATCGGCCACCGCGCGCATCTGCTCCGAGGTGGCATCGCCCGGGGCCACGCCGTGTGCCTTCAGCGAGACCGTCACCGCGCGGTAGCCCGGCACCTTGTGCGGCGTCACGCTGCGCGCGGCCCAGGCGGCGAAGCCCGGCAGGTCGGACAGCGCGGCGTCCGGGATCGCGAGGTCGTCGGCCAGCGTCCGGTAGGCGGGCGGCTCGAAGAACGCACGGGCCTGCGCGAGCACGCCCGGCGTCAGGGTCGACGCACCGCCGGCCAGGTGGGCGTACTCGGCCTCGACCTGAGCGGTGAAGGCCTCGGCGCCCAGTTCGCGGACCAGGATCTTGATCCGCGCCTTGTACTTGTTGTCGCGGCGGCCGAAGCGGTTGTAGACCCGCAGGATCGCCTCGAGGTAGTTGATCAGCTCGGCCTCGGGCAGGAACGCGCGGATCCGCGGCGCCACCACCGGCGTGCGGCCGAGACCGCCGCCCGCCCAGACCTCGAAGCCCAGCGCGCCGGCCGCATCCGCCACCACGCGCAGGCCGATGTCGTGCACCTGCACCGCGGCGCGGTCGGCGGTCGCGGCCGACACCGCGATCTTGAACTTGCGCGGCAGGAAGGCGAACTCGGGGTGGATCGTCGACCACTGCCGGATCAGCTCGCAGTAGGGCCGCGGATCGACGAGCTCGTCGCGGGCCACGCCGGCGAAGTGGTCGGTGGTGGTGTTGCGGATGCAGTTGCCGCTGGTCTGGATCGCGTGCATCTCGACCTTCGCCAGCTCGGCGAGGAGGTCGGGCACCGACTCCAGCGTCGGCCAGTTCAGCTGCAGGTTCTGGCGGGTGCTGAAGTGGCCGTAGCCGCGGTCGTAGCGATCGGACAGGTCGGCGAGCGTGCGCAGCTGCACCGACGACAGCGTGCCGTAGGGGATCGCGATCCGCAGCATCGGCGCGTGCTTCTGCACGTACAGGCCGTTCTGCAGCCGCAGCGGACGGAATTCGTCCTCGGAGAGCTGGCCGGCGAGGAAACGGCGGGTCTGGTCGCGGAACTGCGCGACCCGCTCGTCGACCAGCGCCTGGTCGTAGGCATCGTAGCGGTACATGTGATCCGGATCCGGGGGCCCCTGGGTCAGGTCGACAGCCTAGGGGGGACGGACCGGACCGCGAACGATCCGAATCTGCTGAGCATATTCGGGGAAGCCGCCATGGCCCCCGCCGCGGGCGTGCCGGACCGGCCGCCGGGTCACCCGGCGGCCGGTCGGCCCGCGGTCAGTAGGTCTCGAGGTGCAGCCGGCCCTCGCGCCTGAGCGCCGAACCGACCGTGTCCCAGTTCAGCCCGGACTGGACGGCGACGTCGCGCAGCGCCAGCACCACGCCCTCCTCCATCGCCTTCAGCCCGCAGACGTAGAAGAAGGTGTTCGGATCGGCCAGCAGCGGTCCGACGTCGGCCGCGGCCTTGCGGATCAGGTCCTGCACGTAGGTCTTCGGCTGCCCCGGGGCGCGCGAGAACGCGAAGTGGATGTCGATGAAGTCGTGCGGCAGCGACTGCAGCGGCCCGAAGTACGGCAGCTCCTCCTTGGTGCTGGCCCTGAAGAACAGCTTCAGTTTGCCGCCCTCGAACTTGCCGCTCGCCCGCAGGCGGCGCCGCCACTCGGTCATCGCCCGCATCGGCGCGCTGCCGGTGCCGGTGCAGATCATCACGATGTTCGACCGCGGATGGTTCGGCATCAGGAAGCTCGAGCCGAAGGGCCCGATGACCTGCACCGTGTCGCCCACCTTCAGGTCGCACATGTAGTTGCTCGCGACCCCTCTGACCGGGGTGCCCTGGTGGTCCTCGAGCACCCGCTTGATGGTGAGCGACAGGTTGTTGTAGCCCGGCCGCTCGCCGTTGCGCGGACTGGCGATCGAGTACTGGCGCGCATGGTGCGGCCGCCCGTTCGAGTCGGCGCCGGGCGGGACCACGCCGATCGACTGGCCCTCGAGCACCGGGAACGGCATCGACCCGAAGTCGAGCACGATGTGGTGGGTGTCGTAGTCGGTGCCGACCTCGGTCACGCGGACGTTGCCGGTGACGGTCGCGGTCACCGTCTTCTCGGCCGCCTTCGGACCGTAGAGGTTGGTGTACGCGTGGGCGGCCGACCAGGGCGGCACGGTGGCCCCGTACTGCGCGCTGGAGAACGCGGTCTCGCCGGTCGCCGCGGCCGGCAGGCTCGGCGCCACCGGCTCGACCGCCGGCGTGGCGCCGGCGTCCGCGCCCTCGGCGACCAGCTGATCGGGGGTGAGCTCGGCGGGCAGCTCGTCCCAGCCGAGCTGGGCCTCGACGCTGTAGACCCTGACCCGCGGCATCGTCCGCCAGTTGTCGATCGAGCCGGTCGGACACGGCGGCACGCAGGCCATGCAGAAGTTGCACTTGTCCGCGTCGACCACGTAGTTGCGCGAGTCGTGGGTGATCGCGCCGACCGGACAGGTCGCCTCGCAGGTGTTGCAGCGGATGCAGATCTCGGGATCGATCAGGTGCTGCTTGATGACGGCGCCGTCGGCCAGGTCCATGGTCGTTCTCCTGGGTCGTCGCGCCCGCGGCGCGACCGACCGGTCTCCTTCAATGGCGAGGGGCCCCGCGGGGCCCCTCGACGGGCGCGGGCGGACGGGTCACCGGCCGCCCCCGCAGGCTCACGCGAAGCGAACGTACTCGAAATCGACCGGCTGGCGGTTGATCCCCATGACCGGCGGCGCGATCCAGTTCGCGAACTTGCCCGGCTCGACGACGCGGCCCATCAGGCTCGCGACGAAGGCGCGGTCGGTCTCCGTCGGCAGCCACTGGTCGACGTTCGCCTTCCACTCGGCCTCGCTCACCACGCGGCCGTCCGGCGACACCTTGAGGCCCTTGAGCGCGCCGATGTTCCGATGGAAGGCCTTGTGCGGCGTCTTCAGGCGGAACGGCAGACCCGACTTCTCGATCACCTTGTTCCAGCGCTCGACGCCGGCGATCGAGTCCTTGATGTAGTCGTCGCGCAGCACCTCGTTCAGCGCGTTGAGCATCGGCACCTCGCGCTCGACGAGCGCCCCGTTCTGCGCGGCGAGCACGCGGTAGGTCTGGCCGCGCAGCTGGTGGTCGTCCTGCCGCTTGCCTTCCTCGTAGCGGCCCTTCAGCCCGGTCGAGTAGAAGGTGGCCGCGTTCGACGACTCGTCGGCGCCGAACAGGTCGATGGTCACGCTGAAGTGGAAGTTCAGGTAGCGCTGGATCGTCGGCAGATCGATGACGCCCGCTTCCCTGAGCTTCTTCGGGTCGTCGGTCTTCAGCTGGTTCATCACCTGGCAGGTGCGCTGGATCACGCGGCTCACGCCCGACTCGCCCACGAACATGTGGTGCGCTTCCTCGGTCAGCATGAACTTCGTCGTGCGGGCGAGCGGATCGAAGGCCGACTCGGCGAGCGCGCACAGCTGGAACTTGCCGTCGCGGTCGGTGAAGTAGGTGAACATGAAGAACGACAGCCAGTCGGGCGTCGGCTCGTTGAACGCCTCGAGGATCCGCGGGTTGTCCTCGTTGCCGCTGCGGCGCTCGAGCAGCGCCTCGCCTTCCTCGCGGCCGTCGCGGCCGAAGTACTTGTGCAGCAGGTAGACCATCGCCCACAGGTGGCGGCCTTCCTCGACGTTCACCTGGAACAGGTTGCGCAGGTCGTACTGGCT
>JBAXJZ010000040.1:0-14640 GCA_037137595.1 Burkholderiales bacterium
GGTGGCGGCCTTCCTCGACGTTCACCTGGAACAGGTTGCGCAGGTCGTACTGGCTCGGCGCGGTGAGGCCGAGGTGGCGCTGCTGCTCGACCGAGGCCGGCTCGGTGTCGCCCTGGGTCACGATGATCCGGCGCAGGTTCGCGCGGTACTCGCCGGGCACGTCCTGCCAGGCGGCCTCGCCGAGGTGGTCGCCGAAATGGATCCTGCGGTCCTTCTCGCCCGGATTCAGGAAGATGCCCCAGCGGTAGTCCGGCATCTTCACGTGGCCGAACTGCGCCCAGCCCTGCGGGTCGACGCTGACCGCCGTGCGCAGGTAGACGTCGAAGCCCTGGCTGCCGTCCGGCCCCATGTCGTTCCACCAGTCCAGGTAGTTCGGCTGCCACTGCTCGAGCGCGCGCTGCAGCGTGCGGTCCTCGGCGAGGTTGACGTTGTTGGGGATCTTCTCGCTGTAGTTGATGCCGGACATCTCGATCTCCAGGTGCTGTGCGGTGTCGGTCTGACGCTGCGGGACGGTATTGGTTGCAGTGCGGGGCGACGGACGCGCGTCAGACGCGGTTCCAGTCGAAGGCGGCCTTGTCGCCCTTGCCGTAGACCTTCAGCGCGCCCTTCTCGCCGACGGCGTTCGGACGCTGGAAGATCCAGTTCTGCCAGGCGGTGAGCCGGCCGAAGACGCGGGTGAACATGTTCTCGGGACCGTTGAAGCGCAGGTTCGCCTCCATGCCGGTCAGTGCGTCGGGCGACATCGCGACCCGCTCCTCGACCGCGATCCGGACCTCGTCGGCCCAGTCGATGTCGTCGGGGGCGCTGGTCACCAGGCCCAGCGCGAGCGCCGCGTCGCCGTCGAGCGGCTCGCCGGCCTTGGCGCGCACGGCCTCCATCGGCGGCACTTCGTCGTAGAACCGGCGGCCGAGACGGCTCTGGCCGGTGACCATCGGATAGAGGCCGAAGTTCGCCTCGTCCACCGCGATGCGCGGCGCCTTCTGCGGCGCATCGGGCAGCACCAGCATGTAGCTGCGGTCGCAGGCGAGCGCCAGCTCGAGGAAGGAGCCGACGAAGCACGAACCCGGCTCGATCAGCGCGAAGAGCGAGCGCGACGAGACGTCCAGGCGCGAGAAGGTCCGGCGCAGCAGGCCGATGGTCTCGCGGACCAGCCAGTGGCCCTGGTTCGCGACCAGCGTCGAGTCCATCGCCAGCACCGCGGTCGGATCTCCCTCGGTCTTCAGCAGCCAGATGCCGATGTCGAGCTCGTTGGTCCGCATCGACAGGATCGCGTCCTCGAGTTCGCGGGCCATCGCGAGCGGATACCACGACGCGCCGGCCGCCTCGATCGCGGCGACGTCCCTGGGCTGCGGGCCGACCGGCGCCTTCACGACGAAGGTGGCGGTCCGCTTGGCGCGGTCGATCTCGACGCTCACGTTCGGGTAGCGCAGCGCGTCGGCCTCGAGCGTGCGCTCGAGCGCGGGCAGTTCGACGCCCTTCCCGTCCGCCGGCCGGTCGCTCTTCGCGGCCAGCGCCAGCGCCCGCTCGCGGACCCTCTCCTTGAACACCGCGGGCTTGGCGATGTCGTCGACCAGGCGCCAGTCCTTGGCCTTCTGGCCGCGCACACCCTCGGTGGTGGTGCAGAAGATGTCGGCGAGGTCGTGCCGCACGTGGCGCTTGTCGGTCACGCGGGTCAGGCCGCCGGTCCCGGGCAGCACGCCCAGCAGCGGCACCTCCGGCAGGCTCACCGCGCTCGAGCGGTCGTCGACCAGCAGGATCTCGTCGCAGGCGAGCGCGAGCTCGTAGCCGCCGCCGGCGCAGGCGCCGTTGACCGCGGCCAGGAACTTCAGCCCGCTGTGCTTCGACGAGTCCTCGAGGCCGTTGCGGGTCTCGTTGGTGAACTTGCAGAAGTTGACCTTCCAGGCGTGGCTGGAGGTGCCGAGCATGAAGATGTTCGCGCCCGAGCAGAACACCTTGTCCTTGAGGCTGGTGACGACGACGGTCCGGACCTCCGGATGCTCGAAGCGGATCCGGTTGATCGCATCGTTCAGCTCGATGTCGACGCCGAGGTCGTAGCTGTTGAGCTTCAGCTTGTAGCCGGGACGCAGGCCGGCGTTCTCGTCGAAGTCGGCGGCGAGCGTCGCGACGGCGCCGTCGAACGACAGCTTCCAGTGGCGGTACTGGCTCGGGTGGGTCTGGTAGTCGACGCGCTGGGGTGCGTTCACGGAAGTCTCCTCCTGGCAGGGGATGTGCAGCGCAGTGCAGGCGCCGCGTCACGATGAGACGCAGTATCGTGCGTCAATGAACCCATGTCAAGCAATATCGTGCATCTCCTCCAGAGGCAGCTGCAGTGCGTTGCGCACCATCGTGCGCAGCGCGGCGAAGGTCTGCTCGAGCGGCTGCGCGCTGGTGTCGAGGCGGAACTCGGCCTTCGAGTAGAAGGGCGCGCGGTTCGCGAGGATGGTCTTCAGGTCGTCCATCGCCTCGCGGCTCGCCGCCATCGGCCGCATGTCGCCCTGGGCGATCACGCGCCTCATGTGGTCCTCGGGGTCGGCCTGCAGCCAGACCGTCGTGCAGTGCGCGAGCAGCTCGTTGAAGGTCGCGGGGTCCGCCACCAGGCCGCCCGGCGTCGCGATCACGGCCTCGGGGTAGATCTGGATCGATTCCTCGAGCGCCCGGCGCTCGTAGCGGCGGTAGGCGTTCTGGCCGTAGAGCGCCTGGATCTCGGACGCGCTGCAGCCGGCGAACTTCTCGATCTCCCGCGACAGCTCGACGAACGGGTAGCCGAGGTCGTCGGCGAGCCGCTGCCCGAGCGTGGACTTGCCCGCGCCGCGCAGCCCGATCAGCGCGATCCGCTGGCTGCGGGCCTCGTTCTGCCCGCCGGTGCCGAGCATCTCGCCGATCGCCGCGCGCACGCGGCGCAGCGTCGCCTCGTCGCGCTGCTCGAGCATCTCGCGGATCATCAGCCACTCGGGCGACGAGGTGGTCACGTCGCCGAGCAGCTCGGCGAGCGGGCACTGCAGCGCCTGCGCGACCTGCAGCAGCACGAGGATCGACGCGTTGCCGACGCCGTATTCCAGGTTCGCGAGATGCCGCTCGGACACGTCGGCGGCCAGCGCGACCGCCTTGCGGGTCATGCCCCGTCGCGCGCGCAGTGCCTTCACCCGTTCGCCCAGCGCGACCAGGAAGGGGTTCTTCGCCTCGCCGTCGGCCTCCGCGCCCTCGGGGGACGGCGTGCCGCGCTCGGCGACAGGAACTATAGTGCTTGACATGTCGGAGGACGATCCCTAGAGTGCGCAGACGCACAATACTGCATGCCCGATGGCCGGGCAAGCGCGCGGCCCGGCCCGGGTCGCCCGACCGGCCTCGGTGGCACCTCGGAGGAGACGTCCCGTGACCGCAGCCCCCACCGCGACCCCGCCCGGCGAACGCTTCAACTTCGCCGAGTTCCTGCTGCAGGCGAACTCGGCGCATCCCGCCAAGGCCGCCTTCGTCGACGAACGGCGCAGCCTCGCTTACGGCGAACTCGACGAGCGCGTACGCCGCATGGCCGCCGCGCTGCGCGCGCTCGGGCTGCGGCGCGAGGAGCGCGTGCTGATCGCGATGCAGGACGGCGTCGACTGGCCGGTGGCCTTCCTCGGCGCGATCTACGCGGGCCTGGTGCCGGTCGCGGTGAACACGCTGCTCACCGCCGACGACTACGCCTACATGCTCGAGCACTCGCGGGCCCAGGCCGCGCTGGTCTCGGGCGCGCTGCTGCCGACCCTGGCGGCCGCGATGACCCGCAGCGACCACGAGGTGCAGAAGGTGGTGGTCTCCTGCCCGGTCGCGCCGCTGCACCCGGCCGAGGTCGAGTTCGACGCGCTGCTCGAGGCCCACGCGCCGGCCTCGAAGCCCGCGGCCACCGCCGCGGACGATCCGGCCTTCTGGCTCTATTCGTCGGGCTCCACCGGCCGGCCGAAGGGCACGGTCCATTCGCAGGCCAATCCGTGGTGGACCTGCGAGCTCTACGGCAAGGGTGTCCTCGGCCTGCGCGAGTCGGATGTCTGCTTCTCCGCCGCGAAGCTCTTCTTCGCCTACGGCCTGGGCAACGCGCTGACCTTCCCGATGTCGGTCGGCGCCACCACCGTGCTGATGGCCGAGCGCCCGACGCCCGACGCGGTGTTCCGCCGCTGGACCGGCGGCGTCGGCGGCCTGAAGCCCACGGTGTTCTACGGCGCGCCCACCGGGTTCGCGGGCATGCTCGCGTCGCCCGCGCTGCCCGACCGCACGCAGGTCGCGCTGCGGCTGGTGTCCTCGGCCGGCGAGGCGCTGCCCGCCGAGCTCGGCGAACGCTTCCAGGCGGCCTTCGGCGTGCCGATCGTCGACGGCATCGGCTCGACCGAGATGCTGCACATCTTCCTGTCGAACCGTCCGGACGACGTCCGCTACGGCACGACCGGGCGGCCGGTGCCCGGCTACGAGATCGAGCTTCGCGGCGACGACGGCGGCCCGGTGCCCGACGGCGAGCCCGGCGACCTGTACATCCACGGCCCGTCGGCCGCGATGATGTACTGGGGCAACCGGCAGAAGACCCGCGAGACCTTCCAGGGCGGCTGGACCAAGAGCGGCGACAAGTACGTGCGCAATGCCGACGGGACCTACACCTACGGCGGCCGCAGCGACGACATGCTGAAGGTGAGCGGCATCTACGTGTCGCCGTTCGAGGTCGAGGCGACGCTGGTCCAGCATCCCGCGGTGCTCGAGGCCGCGGTGGTCGGCGTCCCCGACGCCGAGGGCCTGACCAAGACCAAGGCCTACGTCGTGCTCAAGCCGGGCGGCGCCGCCACCGAGGCCGACCTGAAGGCCTTCGTGAAGGACCGGCTCGCGCCGTACAAGTACCCGCGGATCATCGAGTTCGTCGCCGATCTGCCGAAGACCGCGACCGGCAAGATCCAGCGCTTCAAGCTGCGTGAGCAGTCGGGCGCGCAGTGACGACGCCCCGCGCCGACGCCGCCCGCCGCGTCGCGATCGAGCGCGGCGGCCGGCGGGTCGAGATCGAGGTCGCACACGTCGGCGCCGATGATCCGTCGTCGCCGCTCGTGGTCTTCCTGCACGAGGGCCTGGGCTCGGTTTCGCTGTGGAAGGCGTTCCCGGAGCGGCTGTGCGCGGCCCTCGGCGCACGCGGCCTCGTCTACTCGCGTCCCGGCTACGGCCGCTCGACGCCGCGCCCGACCGGCGAGCGGACGGGACCGGACTTCATGCACCGCGAGGCGATCGAGGTGCTGCCCGCGCTGCTCGCCGCGCTGGGCATCGACACGCGGCGCGCCCCGCCCTGGCTCTTCGGCCACAGCGACGGCGGCTCGATCGCGCTGATCCATGCGGCACGCTTCGCCGAACGCGTCGCCGGACTCGTCGTGGTAGCGCCGCACATCCTCGTCGAGCCGGTGACGCTCGCCAGCATCCGCCGCGCCGACGAGGCCTGGCGGCGCGGGGAGTTGCGCGCCGGCCTCGCCCGCCACCACGACGATCCGGCGTCCGCCTTCGGCACCTGGAGCGACGCCTGGCTCGACCCGGCCTTCGAGGCCTGGTCGATCGAAGGCGAGCTCGACGCGATCCGCTGCCCGGTGCTGGCGGTCCAGGGCCTGGACGACGAATACGGCTCGCTCGAGCAGATCCGCGGCATCGCGCGACGCGTGCCCGGCACCGAACTGCTGGAACTCCCCGCCTGCGGCCACTCGCCCCACCGCGACCAGCCCGATGCGCTGATCGCGGCCACGCGCCGTTTCGTCGACGCCCACCCGCACGTCCCACGCGGGGGCGACGCCAGGTGAGACCGCTCCGCTGAACCGTACCGCGGAAGCGGCGCCGGAGCGTCCTCGCGCGGCCCGCCGCGCGAGGACGCCCGGAACGACGGTCAGCGCAGCGCGGCGAACAGGTTGTCGCGGACGACCTTCATGCACAGCGGCGGCACGATCGAGCCGTGGTAGGTCGCCAGCTGGTCGATGGTGGCGTTGGCCGGGGGCAGCGCCGTCGCGAAGGCCGGCACCTTCTCCACGTCGACCTCGGTCACGTTGCCGCCGCGCGCCTTGATGTTGGCGGCGGAGGCGGCGGTGTTGACCGTGTAGAGCACCACCGGGTCGCGCGAGCCGGCACACAGCAGCACCGGCGCCCTCGGGGTCCAATTCAGCAGCGTGTTCGCCGCCAGCGCCTTGCGGAAGCCGCTGTTGGCGTCGCCGACGTCGGCGACCGCCCGGGCGGTCAGCAGGTCGCCGAGGTTCACCGGCAGCTTGCCGGTGGTGTAGAGCTGCGTGAAGTTGAGCGTGCCCGGCAGCAGCGACTCGATGCCCGTCGCGTACGGCGCCTTGAAGTAGTCGGCGGGCGTCGAATAGATGTTGCCGTAGATCTTCTGCCAGGACGTGACCACGTACGGCGTGAAGATGCTCGAGCCGCCGGTGCCGGTGGGCAGGAAGCTCAGGCCCGCGACGAACGAGTTCGTGAGGTCGTAGGGGCCGGACATCGGGCCGGCGGCGGTCACCGTCAGGCCGAGCGAGGCGTCGGCCTCGATCGCCTTGTGGGTGGCCATCGCGGCGTGGCCGCCCTGCGAGTAGCCGGTCAGGAACAGCCTTCCGGACAGCGGCACGCCCTGGTTGGTCAGCGAGGCCCGAGCGGCGCGGATCGCGTCGATCATCGTCGAGGCCTGCGAGTCGGCGTGAAGGTACGGGTGGTAGGACAGCGACGACTCGGTGAAGCCGAGGTAGTCGGTCGCGACCACGACGTAGCCCTGCGCCGCGTAGAACGCGGTCAGCAGCAGGTTCTCGCCCTGGGTGGGATCGGACAGCGTGCGCGCCTTCACGACCTCGGTGCCCGGGGTGTAGGCGACGATCGGGAACGGACCGGGGCAGGTGGCGCTGGCGACCGGCACCAGCACGGCGGCGGTGGCGGTGTAGCCGTCGACCTGGTTCGGACCGGACGTGGAGTGGAGGATCTTGCGGACGGTGACATCGCACCGGGCGGTGCCGGTCAGGGCCTGGATCGGCAGCGCCGACGAACTGGTGATCGCGTCGATCTGGGCCTTGGTCTGCGTGGTGACGGTGGTGTCCGACAGCAGCGACCCGCGGGCCGAATTGTTGTTGCCGTCACCGCCGCACGCGGCGAGCAGCAGGGCGACGGCCGAAACGGCCAGCGCCGTGCGGGCCTGGGCCCGGGAGGGAATGGGATACATCGGGTCTCCTCGTCGTGAAACCCGCGGTCGCGTCGTCGGCGATCCGTCGGGTGCGTCCTCACCCGCGGAAGCTTGACCATGATAATGCGAAACGGCCAAGCTCAAACGTCCCGGCGACCGGCCTGGCCGCGCCCGGCGGCGTCGGGCGGCGGTTCGCGATGGGCCGCCCGGCCGAGCCGGTCGCGCAGCGCGTCCCAGTCGGCGTCTGCCGGCGGCGCCTCGACCAGGATCGCGTCGAGGCCGAGGGCATCCAGCCGGCGCAGCGTGTCGTACAACGCGGCTTCCCGTGCCTCCGGGTGCGGCGATGCGGGCTCCCAGTGCGCGGGAGGCGGCAACGGGGCGCCCGTCGACCAGACCGCGACCCGCGCCGGCCCGAGTGCGGCCAGCCGGCCGCTCAGGCCGGACGCCGGCAGCACTTCGACCGGGGTGTCCGGCTGGTAGTGCGCGGCGAGCGTGCCGGACACACGCGGCGCGTCGGCGTCGCGGTCGGCCACCTGCTCGCCCAGCACGCGCTCCAGCGCGTCGCGGCCGATGCGCCCGGGGCGCAGCAGCACCGGCCGGGCGCGGGTCAGGTCGACGATGGTCGACTCGACCCCGACCTCGGCGGCCCCGCCGTCGAGGACCATCGGCGCGTCGGCGCCGAGGTCGTCGACCACGTGTGCCGCTCGGGTCGGGCTCACGCGGCCGAAGCGGTTGGCCGACGGCGCCGCCACGCCCGAGCCGCCGAGCGCCACGAAGCGGGCGAGCAGCGCGTGCGCGACCGGATGCGACGGACAGCGCAGCCCCACGCTCGGCTGGCCGCCGCAGGCCCAGGCGGGCGCGCCGGCCACGCGCGGCAGCACCAGCGTCAGCGGCCCGGGCCAGAAGGCCGCGGCGAGCCGCTCGGCGCGCTCGTCGAAGACGCCCCAGCGGCGGCCGGTCGCCACGTCGGGCACGTGGACGATCAGCGGGTGGCCCGGCGGCCGGCCCTTGGTCGCGTAGATGCGCTGGACGGCCTCGCGGTTCGACGCGTCCGCGCCCAGCCCGTAGACCGTCTCGGTCGGCAGCGCGACCAGCCCGCCGTCGAGCAGGCGCCGCGCCGCGCGATCGATCGACGCGTCGTTGGCCGGCTCGATCACGGCGCGATGCCGAGCCCGCGTTCGATCGTCGCCGCGGTGGCGATCGCCGCCTCCGCGGTCTCGCCGAGGACCGTCACGTGGCCCATCTTGCGGCCGGGCCGCGCCTCGGTCTTGCCGTAGAGGTGCAGCTTGGCCTGCGGATGGCGCAGCACCACGTCCCAGTCGGGCTCGAGCGGGCCGCGCCCGTCGACCCACCAGACATCGCCGAGCAGGTTCAGCATCACCGCCGGCGAATGCTGTCGGACCGCGCCCAGCGGCAGGCCGGCGAGCGTGCGGGCCTGCTGCTCGAACTGGCTGGTGACGCAGGCGTCGATCGTGTAGTGGCCGGAGTTGTGCGGCCGCGGCGCCATCTCGTTGACCACCAGCCGGCCGTCGGCGAGCACGAAGAACTCGACGCAGAGCACGCCGACGTAGTCGAGCGCGGCGACGATCGCGAGCGTGGCCTCGGTGGCGCGCGCGGCGAGCGCCGCGTCGACGCGGGCCGGCACCGTCGAGACCGCGAGGATGCCGCCCCGGTGCTCGTTCTCGGAGACCGGCCACGCGCTCGCGCGGCCGTCGAAGCCGCGCGCGACGACCACCGAGACCTCGAGGGCGAGCGGCAGCCGCTGCTCGAGCACGCAGGGCACGCCGCCCAGTGCACGAAACGCGGCGATCGCCTCGTCGCGGGTGGCGACCCGCGCCTGGCCCTTGCCGTCGTACCCCAGGCGCGCGGCCTTCAGGATGCCGGGAAGGAGCGCGTCGGGCGCGGTCAGGAGGTCGGCCTCGTCGCGGACCTCGGCGTAGGGCGCGACCTCGATGCCGGCGCCGCGCACGAAGGCCTTCTCGGCGATGCGATCCTGCGCGATGCCGACGGCGCGGGCGTGAGGCGCCACGACGATGTCGCGCGCGAGCCGCTCCAGCGCCTGCGCGGGCACGTTCTCGAACTCGGTGGTGGCCGCGCGGCAGGTGCGCGCGAGTTCGTCGAGCGCGGCGGCGTCGACGTAGTCGGCCTTCAGGTGCCGGTCGGCGACGCTGCCGGCGGGGCTGTCGGCGCCCGGGTCGAGCACGCAGACCCGATAGCCGAGCGCCTGCGCGGCGAAGCAGAACATGCGGCCGAGCTGGCCGCCGCCGAGCAGGCCGAGCCACGAGCCGGGCGGCAGCGGCGGGACGGGGCGGTGCATCGCGTCAGGCCTGCGGCAGCGTCATCGCGCGTGCCGCCTCGGTCTGGCGGGCACGGAACGCCGCGAGCTTCGCGGCGAGCGCCGCGTCGGTGGTGGCGATCGCGGCGATCGCATGCAGCGCGGCGTTGGCCGCGCCCGCCTCGCCGATCGCGAAGGTGGCCACGGGCACGCCGCGCGGCATCTGCAGGATCGACAGCATCGAGTCCTCGCCACGCAGGTACTTCGAGGGCACCGGCACGCCGTAGACCGGCACGAGGGTCTTCGACGCGAGCATGCCGGGCAGGTGCGCGGCGCCGCCGGCGCCGGCCACGATCGCGCGCAGGCCGCGGCCGGCCGCGGCCTCGGCGTAGGCGAACAGGTCGTCGGGCATCCGGTGGGCGGAGACGACCTTCGCCTCGTGGGGCACGCCGAACTCGCGCAGCACGGCGACGGCGTGCTGCATCACGTCCCAGTCGCTGCTGCTGCCCATCACCACCCCGACGATCGGGGATGCGTCCGCCATCGGTCGCTCCGCTCGGAAAACCGCGATTCTAACCGGCGGGCCCGGACCGCCCGGGCGGTCCGGGCGCATCGCGGACGGTCCGCGGCGGCGGTCGACGGGCGCCGCAGGCCGCAAGGCCGCAGGACGGGCGATCAGTCCAGCGTCAGGCCCGTCAGCCGCTGCAGCGCCTCGCGGTACTTCGCCGCGGTCCGCTCGACCACCTCGGCGGGCAGCGGCGGCGGCGGCGGGCGCTTGCCCCAGCCGGTCAGCGTCTCGAGGTAGTCGCGCACGTACTGCTTGTCGAAGCTCGGCGGCGAGGTGCCGACGGCGTACGAGTCGGCCGGCCAGAAGCGCGAGGAGTCGGCGGTCAGCACCTCGTCCATCAGGTGCAGCGTGCCGGTGTCGTCGAGGCCGAACTCGAACTTGGTGTCGGCGATGATGATGCCGCGGGTGGCCGCGTACTCGGACGCCCGCCGGTAGAGCTCGAGCGACACGGTGCGGATCGTCTCGGCGAGCGGCGCGCCGACGGTGGCCACCATCCGGTCGAACGAGATGTTCTCGTCGTGCTCGCCGAGCTCGGCCTTGGCGGCCGGCGTGAAGATCGGCTCGGACAGCTTCTCGGCCATCCGCAGGCCCGCCGCGAGCGGGATCCCGCAGACCGCGCCGGTCGCCTGGTAGTCCTTCCAGCCGGAGCCGATCAGGTAGCCGCGCACCACCGCCTCGACGAGGATCGGCTTCAGGCGCTTGACGACCATCGAGCGGCCCTCGACCTGCGCGACCTCGTCGGGCGCCACGACCGACGCCGGATCGATGCCGGTGAGGTGGTTCGGCACGACGTCGGCCAGCCGATCGAACCAGAACAGCGCCATCCGGTTCAGCACCCGGCCCTTGTCGGGGATCGGCTCGGCCATCACCACGTCGAACGCGGAGAGACGGTCGCTGGTGACGATCAGCAGCCGGTCGTCGCCGACCGCGTAGTTGTCGCGGACCTTGCCGCGCGAAAGCAGCGGCAGCGAGCGCAGCTCGCTCTGGTAGAGGGCACGGGCCATGGGGGGTGATCCGGAGGTCTGTGGACGGCCGGGCTGCGCCGGCGCGAAACCGCCATTGTGCCCGAGCGGTCCGGCGGGTTTACGATCCGTCGATGGACACCTTCCCCCTGCCCGCCGGCGACCTCGCCTCGTCCGGCCTGCGCCCCGACCGCATCGAGAGACTGGTCGGCCTGATCGAGTCGCAGATCGCCGAGGGCCGTTATCCGGGCGCGCAGATCGCGATCGCGCGCCACGGCCGGCTGCTCGTCGAGCGCAGCTTCGGCGCCGCGCGCACCGAGCCGCAGCGGGTCGCGGCCGGGCCCGAGACGCTCTGGCTGCTCTACTCGAACACCAAGGTGATCGTCGCGACCGCGCTGTGGCGACTCTGCGAGGACGGCACGTTCTCCTTCGACGACCGGGTGTCGGACCACCTGCCCGGCTTCGAGCGCAACGGCAAGCGCGACATCACCGTCACGCAGGTGATCACCCACCAGGGCGGCTTCCCGAACGCGCAGATCTCGCGCGAGGGCTGGGTCGACCGCGACGCCCGGCGCAAGTCGGTCTGCGACTTCACCCTCGAGTGGACGCCGGGCTCGCGGATCGAATACCACGCGCTCGCCGCGCACTGGGTGCTCGCGGCGCTGATCGAGCGCTGGACCGGCGAGGACTTCCGCGACGCGGTCCGCCGGCTCGTCATCGAACCGCTCGGACTCGGCCGCGACCTGTTCATGGGCCTGCCGGTTGCCGAGGACGCGCGCGTGTCGGACATGCACGTGCCGGACGAGGCCGGCGGCCAGCGGCTGCTCGCCGACAGCAACAACGAGCTGTGGCGCCGCGCCTGCGCGCCCGGCGGCGGCGCCTACGGCACCGCCCGCGGGATGGCCGCGCTCTACCAGATGATGCTGGGCGGCGGCGAGCTCAACGGCCGCAGGCTGCTGTCGCCCCGGATGCTCGCGTTCGCGATCCGCAACCACACCGGCGACCGCGTCGACCAGTTCATGGGGATGCCGATGCACCGCGGACTCGGGCCGCACCTGCGCGGCACGACGACGACGATCCGCGGGCTCGGCTCGATCGCGTCGCCGAACGCCTACGGGCACGGCGGTGTCGGCTCGTCATACTGCTGGGCCGATCCCGACTCGGGCGTGTCGTTCGCCTACCTGACGAACAGCCGCGTGCCCGATCCCTGGCATTCGGTGCGGCTCGACCGGGTCAGCAACCTGATGCACTCGGCCATCGCCTGAGCCGCACCGCGCGGGCTCGGCCCGCGTCGGGCTCGAGTTCGAGGATCCGGTCGACTCAGGCAGACGATCCGCTCGAAGCCCGCCCTCTCAGAGGTACGGCTTCACCCAGCCGAGGCCCGCCGACGTGCCCGCGCGCGGCCGGTACTCGCAGCCGATCCAGCCGTCCCAGCCGAGCTCGTCGATCACCGCGAACAGGTACGGGTGGTTCAGCTCGCCGACGTCGGGCTCGTGCCGCTGCGGCACGCCGGCGATCTGGAAGTGGCCGACGCGGCCGGTGGGCAGGTACTGCCGGATCTTCATCGCGAGGTCGCCCTCGACGATCTGGCAGTGGTAGAGGTCCATCTGCACCTTCAGGTTCGACGCGCCCACCTCCGCGACGATCGCGTGCGCCTCGGCCTGCGTGTTGAGGAAGAAGCCCGGGATGTCGCGGGTGTTGATCGGCTCGATCAGCAGGTCGAGCCCCGCGTCGGCGCAGCGCGCCGCGGCCTCGCGCAGGTTGCGCACGTAGCGCGCGCGACGCTCGGCGCGGTCGGCGCCCGCGGGCAGCAGGCCGGCCATCGCATGCAGGCGCGGGCACTTCAGCGCGCGCGCGTAGCCGATCGCACGGTCGACGCCCGACAGGAACTCGGCCTCGCGGCCGGGCAGCGACGCGAGGCCGCGCTCGCCGCCGTCGAAGTCGCCGGGCCAGGTGTTGAAGAGCACCTGCTGCAGCCCGTGCCGATCGAGCTCGGCGGCGATCGCGCCCGCCTCGAACGCATAGGGGAACAGGAACTCGACGCCCCGGAAACCGTCCTTCGCGGCCGCGCCGAAGCGCTCCAGGAACGGCAGCTCGGTGTACATCATCGACAGGTTCGCGGCGAATCGCGGCATGGAACGGCCTCCTCGGGACGGAGGGTACCGCAGGCTATGATCGGCGCCCAACGCGCGCCCCGCGCGACGAGGAGACGACGAGATGAGCTGGCAGCCCGAACTCGACGAGCTGGCGCGGCGGCGCGCGATCGCGGCCGGACACGGGGGCGCCGACAAGGTCGCGAAGCACCGCGCGCAGGGCCGGCAGCCGGTCCGCGAGCGCATCGCGCAGCTGCTCGACGCGGGCAGCTTCGACGAGGTCGGCTCGGTCTCGGGCTTCCCCGAGTACGACGAGGCCGGGCGGCTGGTGTCGTTCGTGCCGGCGAACCTCGTCTGCGGCCGCGGCACGGTCGACGGTCGGCCGGTCTTCGTGACCGGCGACGACTTCACCGTGCGCGGCGGCGCGAACGACGGCGGCGTGCGCGACAAGTTCGCCTTCGCGGAGACCCAGGCGGCGCGCTGGCGCGTGCCGCTGGTGCGTCTCGTCGACGGCACCGGCGGCGGCGGCTCGGTCAAGCACCTCGAGACGATGGGCCGCACCTACCTGCCCGACGTCGAGGTCTTCACCGAGGTGCTCGACGCGCTGAACGAGGTGCCGGTGGTCGCGCTCGGCCTCGGGTCGGTGGCGGGCATGGGCGCCGCGCGCGTCTGCGCGAGCCACTATTCGGTGATGGTCCGCGGCAGCTCGCAGCTCTTCGCCGCGGGCCCGCCGGTGGTCGAACGCGCGTTCGGCCAGCCGATCGACAAGGAGACGCTGGGCGGCGCCGAGCTGCACGCCAGGGCGGGCACGATCGACGATGCGGTCGACACCGAGGCCGAGGCGTTCGCGCGGGCGCGCCGCTTCCTGTCGTACCTGCCGTCGTCGGTGCACGCGATGCCGCCGCGCGGCCCGGTCTCGGACGACGACCCGCCGACCCGGCGCGAGGAACGGCTGCTGTCGGCCGTGCCGCGCGACGCGCGCCGCGTCTACAGGATGCGGACGATCGTCGACGACATCGTCGACCGTGGCTCGTTCATGGAGATCGGCCGGGAATGGGGCCGCTCGGTGATCTGCGGCCTGGCGCGGCTCGACGGCTGGCCGGTCGCCGTCATCGCGAGCGACCCGTACCACTACGGCGGCGCGTGGACCTCGGAGGCGTGCCGCAAGGTGATCCGCCACGTCGACCTCGCGCAGACCTTCCACCTGCCGGTGGTGCACTTCGTCGACATCCCCGGCTTCCTGATCGGACCCGACGCCGAGCGCGGCGGCGTGATGCGCGACGGCTCGCGCGCGCTGGCCGCGGTCCGGCAGTGCACCGTGCCGTGGTGCGCGGTGATGGTCCGCAAGGCGTTCGGCATGGCGGCGCTCGCGCAGCGGGGCGGCTCCGCCGCGTTCACGCGGATCGCGTGGCCCAGCGCGCAGTGGGGCTCGCTGCCGATCGCCGGCGGCGTGGCCGCCGCCTACCGCGCGGTGATCGAGGCCGCCCCCGACCCCGAGGCCGAACGCGCGCGGATCGAGGCGAAGCTCGAGGCGCTGCAGGACCCGCTGCGGACCGCCGAGGCCTTCGGCGTCGAGGAGATCGTCGACCCGCGCGACA
>JBAXJZ010000041.1:0-14595 GCA_037137595.1 Burkholderiales bacterium
CGTTGTTCAGCGACTTGCCGTCCTCGACGGTGATGACGCCTTCCTTGCCGACCTTCTCCATCGCCTCGGCGATGATGTTGCCGATCTCGACGTCCGAGTTCGCCGAGATCGAGCCGACCTGGGCGATCTCCTTGGTCGTCGTGCAGGGCTTGGCGACCGACTTCAGCTCTTCGGTCAGCGCGAGCACGGCCTTGTCGATGCCGCGCTTGAGGTCCATCGGGTTCATGCCCGCGGCCACGTACTTCATGCCCTCGCGGACGATCGCCTGGGCGAGCACGGTCGCGGTGGTGGTGCCGTCACCGGCGTTGTCCGAGGTCTTGGAAGCGACTTCCTTGACCATCTGGGCGCCCATGTTCTGGAACTTGTCCTTCAGCTCGATCTCTTTCGCGACCGAGACGCCGTCCTTGGTGACGGTCGGGGCGCCGAACGAGCGCTCGAGGACCACGTTGCGGCCCTTCGGACCCAGCGTGACCTTGACCGCGTTGGCCAGGATGTTGATGCCTTCGACCATGCGCGAGCGCGCATCGTCGTGGAAGAAGACTTGCTTGGCTGCCATCTGGTGTGACTCCTGAATCTACGAGTACGAGTACGAGTACGTTGTCGGGGAGGCGGTCCGGGTCACTCGACCACGGCCATGATGTCTTCCTCGCGCATCACGAGGAGTTCCTCGCCCTCGACCTTCACGGACTGGCCCGAGTACTTGCCGAAGAGCACCTTGTCGCCGACCTTGACGCCCAGCGGGCGCACCTTGCCGTCGTCGCCGACCTTCCCGTTGCCGACGGCGAGGATCTCGCCCTGATCCGGCTTCTCGGCCGCGTTTTCGGGGATGACGATGCCCGACGCGGTCTTCCGCTCGTTGTCCAGGCGCTTGATGATCACGCGATCATGCAAAGGACGAAGCTTCATCGATCTTGGCTCCTAAGGTCTTGTTTCGATTGGGGTTGAGCAGCAGCCCGGGGTGGGCGGCCGAGTCGAAGCGGGGGCCGTGCGGGCAGCCGGAGGGTTTCCGGCCGTTGCTAGCACTCATCGCTTGCGAGTGCTAATGGTAGGGGTGCAGGCCGAGCTTTTCAAGTGCAGGGGCATCGCGCGGACGAGCACGGAACCTGCCTGCGGCGTCGACGAGCGCCGCGCGCCGCGGCGGGGAGGACCCGGATGAGCTTCGAACACGCCCGCTCGGGCGACCTGCTGGCCCTGGATCCCGCGGAGGCCGGCCGCGGCGTGACCGGCGCGGTGGCGCTGGTGCGCGACGAGCGGCTCGAGGTGATGCGCTGGGTGCTGCCGGCGAACCGGGAGGTGCCCGAGCACCTCGCCTACGGACCACTCACCGTCGCCTGCCTTCGCGGGGACGTCCTGCTGTGCCTGCACGACCGCGAGCGCCGGATGCCGGCGGGCAGCGTCGCCTACCTGGCCGCCGGCGAGCGGCACGCGCTGCGGGCGCTGGAGGACTCGGTGCTGCTGGTCACGATGGTGCTGCGCCCGGACGCAGGCTCCGGCGGGCCGGCCGGCGGGACGGACGGCCGCGCCCCGACGCCGCACGGCGCCCGATCCCGAACGTGGGTGGACGGAAAGTAGGTACACTGACGATCCGTCCTCCGAACGATCCGCCGCATGACCACGATGTCGCCGCGCGCGGCCGTATCGCGCGTGGCGGCCCGGGACGCCACGCGCGCCCCGGCGCCGGTGCGCCCGATGCCGCTGCATGCCATGCCCGGCCATCTCTTCCGCCGCCTCCACCAGCAGGGCGTGGCGCTGTTCGGCCAGCATGCGGGCGACGTGGGCCTGACACCGGTCCAGTACGCGGCGCTGCACGCCATCGGCGCCTGGCCGGACAGCGACCAGTCGACCGTGGGCCGCGCGATCGCCTGTGACAAGGCGACCGTCGGCGCGGTGGTCGATCGGCTGCAGGCGAAGGGCCTGGTCGAACGGATCGCCGACGCGAGCGACCGGCGCACCTGGCGGCTCAGGGCGACGGCCGAGGGCCGGGCCCAGCTCGAGCGGCTCGAACCCTCGGTCGCGGCGATCCAGCGCGCGCTGCTCGCGCCGCTGACCGAAGCCGAGGTCGCACAGCTGATGACGCTGCTCGGCAAGCTCGTCGGACCGCTGCCGGGTGCCGGGGAGGACCTCCGGTGAGCGCGACCGCCGGCATCCTCCCGCCGTCGCCCCGCCCGCGGGCCGAGCGGCTCCAGCGGATCGCGCTGTGGGCCGCGCTCGCGACGATCGTGGTCTGGGGCGCGAACTTCTCGATCCAGAAGGCCGTGTTCGCCACCGCGACGCCCGGCGGCTTCCTGTTCGTCCGCTACCTGATCATGCCCGTCTGCGCGGCGGTGCTGCTCACCTGGCGCTTCGGCCCCCGATGGCCTCGCGTGCCACGCGCGGACCTGCTTCGGCTCGCCCAACTCGGGTTCTGGGGCCACTTCGTCCACGTCGGCATGGTGACCTTCGGCATCCACTGGTCGACCGCCTTCTCCAGCTCGCTGATCCTCGCCTGCGGCCCGATCTACACGCTGCTGATCCTGCGCTGGATGGGCATCGAGCGGCTCGGCCGGGCGCAGGTGGGCGGAGTGGCGCTCGCGCTCGCCGGCGTGCTGCTGTTCCTGTCCGACAAGCTTGCGGCCGGCAGCTGGGCGGCCTCGGGAGGGGACCTGTTCCTGCTGCTGGCGTCGGCCTTCTTCTCGTACTACACGGTGGCCGCCAAGCCGCTGATCGAGCGGCACGGCGGCATCGTCGTCATGACCTACGCGCTGCTCGCCGCGTCGCCGCTGGTCGTGATCGCCGGCCTGCCGTTCGCGATGCGGGTCGACTGGTCGGCGATGACGCCGGCCCTCTGGGGCGGGCTGCTGTGGTCGACGGTCGTGTCCGCCTTCGCCGGCTGGCTGGTCTGGGGTTGGGTCAACGCGGTCCGGGGCGTGGGGCGCACCGCGCCGCTGATGTACCTGATGCCGCCGGTGGCCGGGCTCGTGGCCTGGGTGCTGACCGGCGAGCGGTTCACCGGGATCAAGCTGCTGGGCGCTGCGGTCGCGCTGGCCGGCGTGGCGGTCGCGCAGTTCGCCGGGCGTCCGCCGACGGCGGTACGCGAGGCACAGGCGCCCGCGGACTGAAGCCGCGCCGCGCGGCGCGTCAGGACGGCGACTTCGCGATGATCCGGATCCGGGTCGCGACGATCGGCGAGCCCTGGGTCCCGGTCACCCGGACGATCGCGCCGGGATCGATGTCCGATCGCCTGCCGTTGACGATGTCCGCATCCTTCAGGCTCACGCTGAACCTGCGCTGCGCACCGTCGACGATCGAGAACCGGTTGGCCTTGGGGGCCGCGACGACCGTGCCGACCACCTGGACGTTGTCGACCTCGTAGTCGGTGTTCGGCGCGCTCGAGGTCGAGACCGCTCCGCTCGATCCGGTCGAGCCCGAGTTGCCGGGCGACGCCCCGCTCCCGGACGACGAGCCGTTCCCGGACGACGAACCGTTCCCGGACGAAGAACCGTTCCCGGACGAAGAACCGTTTGCGGACGACGCCCCGTTCCCGCTCGAGCCGTTGCCGCCGGAGCCGCTGCTGCCCGACGAGCCCGGCGAACCGTTGGAGGCGGTCTCGCTGCCGTTCGTGGGTGTCGACGTCGTCGCGGTGGTGAGCGTGCGCACCTCGAGCGTCCGCACCCTGACGAGCGAGCCGGACCGCTCGCCGATCGCGCGCACGCGCACGCCGTTGCGCAGCATGCCGGCAGTGCCGCCGACGATCGACGCGCCCGACGCGTCGACCCAGGTGTCGAGCAGCTTGAAGCGCGAGAGCGACGACCAGCTGGAGATCACGTTCTCCAGGCTCACCACCTCGGCGTCGGCCTGCGCCGGCGGCGGCGTCTGGATCGCGAGCTGGCTCGCGCGCAGCGGCGCGTTCCCGCTAGACAGCTGCGCGCCGGCCGCCGCGACCGTGGTGCCGACCGCGAGCCCGGCGGGCAGGGCCACGTCCCGAACATCGACGAACTGCCCGTCGACCGCCAACCAGCGGTTGGTCGGGTCGTAGGCGGTGACCGTGCCGCGGACCTTGGCGACGGCGGTCGCGTCGCGGGGGGCGGCGATCTCGACCCGGCTGGCACGCAGCACGCCAGCCGCGGAGTCCAGGAAACCCCAGACCTCGACGCGGTCGCCGACCTTCAGGACCGTCGGACCGTCATCCATGTTCCAGACGGTGGCGGTATCGTGCGCGACCGTCATCGACATCACCGTGAACCGGCCGGTGGCGGCGTCGATCGACACGACCTGGCCGGCGAGCAGACTGATCACGCGGATGGACCTGGCGGTGCCGAGGCCGGTGACGGTGTCGGCCGTGCCTTCGATCTCGACGACCATGCCCAGCCCGAGCGTCGACAGCTTGAGCGCGGCGCCCAGGTCGTCGATGACCTGCGCCGCCGCGTCGTCGAACCTGACGCCGTTGACGATGACCGAGCCGAAGCCGGATATCGGGCCGCTGGTGTAGGTGGCGACCTGTCCTGTACCGCCGGTGCCGACGCCGGCGACGTGGCCGGTGCCTCCCGTGCCCACGCCGGCGATGTCGGTGCCGCCGCCGCAGCCGGCCGCGAGCGTGCCGAGCGCACCCGCGCCGAGCAGCAGGCGCCTACGGCTCGCCGAACTCGGCGCCCGTTCGGGTTCGGAGCCCTCCGGAGTGCGGCCGGCGCGTCGGCGGATCATGTCGCGCCGTCGTCGGTACGGCCGGTCTCGGGGGAAATGGGGGCTGCGAAGCAGTAGAGACCGACGCGGATGCGGTGGTCAGCCGGTCGGCCGGCCTCGCGATCGGCGGCCTCGAGCTTCTGGAGCTCGGGGATCAGCGTCTTCATGATCCGCTGCCAGATCGCGCGGGCCCGCGCACCCGCGATCTCGACCGACTCCGCGGACAGTTCGTCGGCGAAGACCGACTGCTCGACGAACGGCGGCCGCGCCGTCGGCTCGCCGGCCGCGACGCGGTGGCCCGCGACCAGGTTCTCGCGGACCGCCGCGAGGTGGTCGGACACGCTGGCGCCGGCGAAGCGCAGCAGCGCGTCGATCTCGCCGGAGGGCACCATGCCGTCGCTCAGGCTGACGGTGTCCGAGGCGGGGTCCACGTGAGCGAGACCCAGTCGCAGCATCTCGTCGAGCAGCGTGCGCGGATGCACGTCGGTGGTGACCGACCGCGCGAGCGACTCGAAGCTCGGCGAACCGTCGTCCTGCGGGCGGCGCGGCAGCGCGCGCGGCTGGCCCTCGGCATCGAGCCAGGTCGGCTCGCTGACCCAGGTCGCGTAGACCTCGGTCGCCGGTGTCTGTTCGGAGCGCACCTGGCTGAGATCCGGCGTCTCGACGAGGCGCTTGACCTCCTTGCGATGGATCCCGGAGATCACGCTCAGGCGGCTGACCGGCGGCGCCGCGTCGGCGCTGGATTCGCTGACCGCGTCCATGGCCGCGTCGACCATCGCGCGCTTCATCAGCTCCTCGAGCTGATTGAACTGGATCCCGTGATCGACCGCCACGCGTGCCAGCGGTCGGAGGATCGCCAGCAGCGCGTCGATCGCCGCGGGGGCGGCCCCGCCGGCGGCAACGGGCAATCTGGAGCTGGGCGATTCCATGCAGCGATCTTCTGCCGATCCGGAGACCGGGGTACAGGAAACTTTTCCGGTTTCAGCCAAGTATCCGTCAGGCGTGCCGACATTGTGAAATGTCGGTGCTAATGACACGATCGAGACACAATTAGGCGGCGACGGTCGGCTCGACCCCTTAGGACGCGGGCATGAGGTAATTCAGCGCGAGCCGCCCGCCGTCGGGGTAGACGGTCTGCCCGGTGAGGTACGAGGCGTCGTCGCTCGCGAGGAATGCCGCCACCTTCGCGACCTCTTCCGGCTCGCCCAGCCGGCCGAGCGGCGTGCGTGACAGCAGCGTGCGTTCGGCCGCGGGCGATCCGAGCACGACCGCACGCGCCAGTTCGGTGGCGATCGTGCCGGGGCCGATCGCGTTGACACGGATGCCCTTCGGCGCGAGCGAGATCGCCATCACCTTGGTGAGTTGCGCGACGCCGCCCTTGCTCACGCAGTAGGGCACCTGGTTCGGAATGGCGAGCACGGCGTTGACGCTGGACATGTTGACGATCGAGCCCGACCGTCGGGCATCGACCATCCATTTCGCCACGGCCTGGCCGAAGACGAAATACGACTTCAGGTTGACCCCGAGCACCCGATCGAAATCCGCCTCGGCGAGATCGAGGAAATCGGCCGAGTGGGTCACGCCGGCATTGTTGAGCAGCACGTCGACCCCGCCGAACCGGGCGAGCGTGGCCTCGAGCGCGCGGGCCGCGGCGCCCGACGCGGCGACATCACCCTCGACGAACAGCGCGCGATCGGCGCCGATCGCCTCGACGGCGGCCGCGCCGCGTGTCGCGTCGAGATCGACGATGACGACCTTCGCGCCCTCGTCGGCGAACCGTGTCGCGCAGGCGAGGCCGATGCCCTGTGCGCCGCCGGTGACCAACGCCACCTTGTCCTTCAGCTTCATCCGTGGATCCTCCTTCGTCCTCGTGTCGGACCGCCGGGCGGTGACCCGGCGGCGTGCGATGATCGGCGATTATGGCCGTTCCGACCGCTTCCACTCCGGGCCGACCCCGCGGCCTGCGGGCCCGGGCGCGCGCCGCGCGGTGCCTCGTCCAGTGGGGGCTCGTCGCCGCCGTCCTCGTCGGAGGGGCGCACGCCGCTGTCGCCCAGACATTGCCCGCGCCCGTCGCCGAGGCGGTCCGTGCGGCCGCGCTGTCGCCGGGCGACGTGGGCATCACGGTCGTTCCGCTCGACGGCCGCGCGCCGCTGCTGGTCCACAACGCCGAGGCGGCGTTCAACCCGGCCTCGACGATGAAGCTGGTGACGACCTACGCGGCGCTGTCGCTGCTCGGGCCGGACTACCGCTGGACGACCTCGTTCGCGATGCGCGGTGCGCTCGAGGGCGACGTGCTGCGCGGCGACCTCGTGCTGCGCGGCGGCGGTGACCCGAAGCTCGTCATCGAGGACATGACCGAGCTCGTCGCGCGGCTGCGCGCGACGGGGCTGCGCGAGATCCGCGGCAACCTCGTGATCGACGACTCGCTCTACGAGATCGGCGACGAGTCCTACGAGAAGTTCGACGGCGATCCCTCGCAGCCCTACAACGTGCGGCCGCATGCGGCGCTGATGAACTTCAAGGCCACCAGGGTGGTGGTGCGGCCGGAGGGCGCCGGCGTCTCGGTGTCGCTCGATCCGCCGCTCGCCGGCGTGCCGCTGGTCAACGAGGTCAAGCTGGTGAAGGGCGTCTGCCGATTCGGCGCCTGGGGCCTGGCGATCCGCGACGCCGGCCCCGAGGAGCGACCGTCGATCAAGGTGGGCGGCGCCTACTCGTCCGGCTGCGGCGAGCAGTCGACGATGGTGGCGGTGCTCAACCACCGGCAGTTCATCCAGGGCTTCTTCCTCGGCGCGTGGCAGGCCGCGGGCGGCGCCTGGGGCGGGCGCGCCGTCGTCGAGCGCCGCGTCGACCCGCAGCTGCCGGTGCTCGCGCAGTGGACGTCGCCGCGCACGCTCGGCGATGTCGTGCGCGACATCAACAAGTTCAGCAACAACGTGATGGCGCGGCAGGTGATGCTGCAGACCTCGGCCGATCCCGTCGCGCGCCAGCCCGCCACGCTCGAGCGTGCCCGGCAGACGGTGGCCCGCTGGCTGGAGCGCAAGGGCCTGCGTGCGCCCGAGCTGGTGATCGACAACGGCTCGGGCCTGTCGCGCACCGAGCGCATCTCGGCCGCGTCGATGGCCCGAGTGCTGGTCGACGCTGCGCGCAGCGACCAGGCCGCGCTGTTCCAGGAGTCGCTGCCCGTCGTGGGTGTCGACGGCACGATGAAGTCGCGGCTGCGCGGCGAGCCGATCGAGGGCCGCGCCTGGATCAAGACCGGCAGCCTCAACGACGTGCGCAGCATCGCCGGCTACGTCGATGCGGCCTCGGGTCGACGCTATGCGGTGGTGATGCTGGTCAACGGGCCGCGCGCACCGGCCTCGCAGGGAGCGCAGGACGCGCTGCTGCGCTGGGTGTTCGCCAACGGCTGAACTACAGCCCCAGCTCGCTCCACATCGCATCCACCTTCGACTTCACCTCCGCCGACATCGCGATCGTCCGCCCCCATTCGCGATCGGTCTCGCCCGGCCACTTGTTGGTCGCGTCCATGCCCATCTTCGAGCCCAGTCCGGAGACCGGCGACGCGAAGTCGAGGTAGTCGATCGGCGTGCGGTCCACCAGTGTCGTGTCGCGCAGCGGATCGACCCGCGTGGTGATCGCCCAGATCACGTCCTTCCAGTCGCGCACGTCGACGTCGTCGTCGACCACCACGATGAACTTCGTGTACATGAACTGGCGCAGGAAGCTCCAGATCCCGAACATCACGCGCTTGGCGTGACCCGGGTACTGCTTCTTCATCGAGACCACCGCCATCCGGTACGAGCAGCCCTCGGGCGGCAGGTAGAAGTCGACGATCTCCGGGAACTGCTTGCGCAGGATCGGCACGAACACCTCGTTGAGCGCGACCCCGAGGATCGCCGGCTCGTCGGGCGGCTTGCCGGTGTAGGTGGAGTGGTAGATCGCGCGCTCGCGCAGCGTGATGCGATCGATCGCGAACACGGGGAACCAGTCCTGCTCGTTGTAGTAGCCGGTGTGGTCGCCGTACGGCCCCTCGAGTGCCATCTCCCAGCCGTTGAGCGCCGCCGGCGGCGGCTCGCCCTTCCAGCCGAGGCGGCGGCCGTGCTCGCGCGTCGCGGTGCCGTCGGGGTCGGGACGGATCGATCCCTCGAGCACGATCTCGGCGGTGGCCGGCACCCGCAGATCGCTGCCCAGGCACTTCACGAGTTCGGTCTTCGCGCCGCGCAGCAGGCCGGCGAACTGGTATTCCGACAGCGTGTCGGGCACCGGCGTGACCGCGCCCAGGATCGTCGCCGGGTCACAGCCGAGCACCACGGCGATGGGGAAGGGCGTGCCGGGACGCGCGGCCGCGTGATCGCGGAAATCCAGCGCGCCGCCGCGATGCGCGAGCCAGCGCATGATCGTGCGGTCGCGGCCGATCACCTGCTGGCGGTAGATGCCCAGGTTCTGCCGCGTCTTGGTCGGACCGCGCGTGACCACCAGTCCCCAGGTGATCAGCGGCGCGACGTCGCCGGGCCAGCAGTGCTGCACCGGCAGGCGCGAGAGATCCACGTCGGTGCCTTCCCACACCTGCTGCTGGCAGGGCGCGCGCGAGACCTCGCGCGGCGCCATGCTCAGCACCTGCCTGAGCACGGGCAGCTTGTCCCACGCGTCCTTCAGGCCCTTCGGCGGCTCGGGCTCCTTCAGGTACGCGAGCAGCGTCCCGATCTCGCGCAGCGCCTCGACCGAGTCCTCGCCCATGCCCATGGCGACCCGTTTCGGCGTGCCGAACAGGTTCGCGAGCACGGGAAACGACGAGCGGCGACCGCCGTCCGTCGGCTGCTCGAACAGCAGCGCCGGGCCCTGCGCGCGCAGGACGCGATCGGCGATCTCGGTCATCTCGAAGCGTGGCGAGACGGGGCTCGCGATGCGGCGCAGCTCGCCGCGCGACTCGAGTTGTGCGACGAAGTCGCGCAGGTCCGCGTAACGCATGAACGGTCGATGTACGGAGGAAATGGAGGGGCGTGCCACCTATGTTCTCACGGGGGGTCGGTTGACCGACCCCCGTCGGCTGGTACAATCCGCTCACTCATCGGCCTGGGAGACACCGGGCCAACCCGGGCGGACGGGATCCGCCTAGTGTCAACGGATCGCTCCTTCAGAGGGCGACCTTCGCGCGGTGGAAGGACCGTGCACCGGCGCACAACGCGCCACGCCGAGCGGGCGAGCCCATGGGCCCCGCTCGAAAAAAGACGGCCGCAGGCCGTCGCGGGACTGGGCAGCAGACGCTGCCGTTGTGATGGATCGCGCCTGCCGGGTTCGGCGGGTCATGCAGCGTTGGCTGCACGGGAGTACTGATGTCGGAACAACGCAGGATCGACCTGCTGTTCGCCGCGACTGTCAGGGTGCTCGCGCTCGCGCGTTTCGCGCGTCGTGTCGCCCCGGTCGCCGCGATGCTGCTGGTTGCCGTCGTTGCGGTGCACGGGACGCTCGGCGGGATCGACGTGGCCTCGGTGCCGCGCCTCGCGATGGACGTGCCCGCCGGCTACGGCGCCGCGGCCTCGGGCGTGGTGGTGCCGCAGCCGGACGCCGGTCGCGCCCAGGCGGCGGAGGCCGTGCACGGCGAGACCGCCCGGGCGGCGACGGCCCCGCAGCTCGATCGCGAGCAGCAGAACATCGCGCGCTTCATCGCGGCGCGCTACCGGCTGGGCGTCGACGCCACCAGCGAGTTCGTCTATCACGCGTATCGCGCCGCGCGCGACGTGAAGATCGACCCGATGCTGGTGCTCGCGGTGATGTCGGTCGAATCGAGCTTCAACCCGAAGGCGCAGAGCCAGGCGGGCGCGCAGGGCCTGATGCAGGTGCTGACCCGCGTGCACGCCGAGAAGTTCGTGCCCTTCGGCGGCATTCCCGCGGCCTTCGACCCGGTCGCGAACATCCGCGTCGGCAGCTCCATCCTGAAGGAGTACCTGGCGCGCGAAGGGTCGGTCGAGGGCGCGCTGAAGTCGTACGTCGGCGCCGCGCTCGCCGAGCACGACGGCGGCTACGGGATGAAGGTGCTGAACGCCCGCGAGCGGATCGCGGCGGCCGCGGCGGGCAAGCCGATTCCGCCCGAGATCGCCGTCGGGCCGCAGCGTGCCGACGCCGAGCCGGTGATGCAGCCGGTGTCGCGGATCGTCGAGACCCGCACGCCGCTGCCGCCGGACGACGCGAAGACGATGCCCGCGATGCCGACGCCTGAGCCGTCGTCGACCACCGACGCGCGCGACGCCCATGCGCGCGGCGCGGCGATGCGGGGCGCCGGGGACATCTGATTCCGGCCCGTTCGGGCCTTCGCCGAGACAGGCCGCCGCGAGGCGGCCTGTCCGTTTTCCGGGGCGCGGTCGGGTAACGCGCGTCAGCGTGCGCCCAGGCTGCGGCCGATCCGGGCCACCGCCTCCTCGAGCTTCGCCCGCTCGGTCGCGTAGGACAGGCGCAGCCAGCGCTCCGGTTCGTTCGTGCCGAAGTCGTGGCCCGGCACCAGCGAGACCGAGGCCTCGTCGAGCAGCCGCGACGCGAGCGCGCCGCTGTCGCCGAAGCGCGAGCCGTCGAGCCAGGCGTAGAACGCGCCGTCGGGCGTGACCGGCACGTCGAAGCCCAGGCCGCGCATCGCGGGAACGATGTAGTCGCGCCGGTCGCGCAGGATGCCGCGCCGCTGCTCGTAGATCGCGAGCGACGCGGGGTCGAAGCAGGCGATCGCCGCCTGCTGGGCGAGCGCCGACGCGCAGATGTAGAGGTTCTGCGAGAGCTTCTCGAAGGCCGCCACCGCCGACGGCGGCACCACCAGCCAGCCGAGTCGCCAGCCGGTCATCTGGAAGTACTTCGAGAAGCTGTTGACGACGATCACGTCCTCGCCGAGCTCCAGCGCGCTGCGCGCGCGGCCGTCGTAGGTGAGGCCCAGGTAGATCTCGTCGACGATCGCGAAGCCGCCGCGCGCGCGGACGGCGCCGACGATGCGCGCCAGCTCGTCGAACGGGATCGAGGTGCCCGTGGGGTTCGCCGGCGACGCGAGCAGCGTGCCGCGCGTGCGCGGGCCCCAGTTCGAGGCGAGCAGCGCCTCGGTCATCTGGAAGCGCGTGCCGGCGAAGACCGGCACCGGCTTCGCCACGCCGTCGAACGCGGCGACGAAGTGGCGGTTGCACGGATAGCTCGGGTCGGTGACCAGCACCTCGTCGCCGACGTCGACCAGCGCGCAGCAGGCGAGCGACAGGGCGGCCGACGCGCCGGCGGTGACGATGATCCGCGCCGGATCGACGGCGACGCCGTGACGGTCGCGGTAGTCGCGCGCGATCGCCTCGCGCAGTTCGGGCAGACCCACGGCCGAGGTGTACTGCGTGAGCCCGGCGCGCACGGCGCGCTCGAGCGCGTCGACCACCGGCTCGGGCGCGGTGAAGTCGGGCTCGCCGATCGACAGGTGGATCACCGGGCGGCCCTGCTGCTCCAGCAGGACTGCGCGCTTGACCAGCTCCATCACCTGGAACGGCGCGATCGCCGCGGTGCGCGCGGCGAGACGGAGATCGGACATGGCTTCGGCCCCGCGGCGGACGCGCGGGGCGGGGAGAGGGGGAACCGGCGATTCTATCGCCCGGGGCCGTGCGGGCCCGCGGCCGGCGTGCCGCGATCCGCGCTCAGGACTGGACCCAGGGCAGGCCGGCGTGCCGCCACCCGCCGAGGCGGCCGCGCTGCTGCGCGTCGTCGAGGTCGCCCTCGAAGCCCTCGAGGATGTTGAACGCGGCGGTCCATCCGGCCTCGCTCGCGGCCTTCGCGGCCGCCTGGGAGCGCACGCCGCTGCGGCAGAGGAACATGACGGGCAGGTCCCGCGGCACCGCCTGCTCGAGCTGCTCGACGAATCGCGGGTTCGGCTGCTGGGCGCCGAGGGCGCGCCATTCGACCAGCGGCGTGCCGTCGACGCGGCCCACGTAGGTCCATTCGGCCTGCGTGCGGACGTCGACCAGCCGCGCGGCGCCGGCCCGATGGAGCACCCAGGCTTCGGCGGGGGTGACGTCGCCGCGGTAGGGGCGGTCCGCGGCGCGTCCGCGGGCGGTCGCGCGGTCGAGCACCTCGGCCGCGTCCAGGGCGGGACGGGAGTCCGGGGTGGGAGCGGTCGAGGGCATCGTGGGGTCTCGCGGACGTCGGGTTCGCGGCCTGCGCCGCCGGGTGCGCGCGATCGTAGCGACGGCCGTCGCGGCGGGCAAATAGCGCGCGGTTCGTAGCTCGGAACGCCGTGCTCAGTCGCGGCGGAGATAAGCGAATCACTTTCCGCTCGTTCCACGCGTGGGAACGGTCCGCCATCCTGACCGACCGATTCCAGCAGGACGCGGCGCGCCCGCGTGCCGACGCATGCCTCTCCTTCCGCCCCCCGTCTCCGACCGCGCCCGCGAGGCGCGCGTGCTGCTGCGCGAGGCCGTGTCCGCGCACGGCCCGGCCGTGTTCACCACCAGCCTCGGCATGGAGGACATGGTGGTGCTCGACCTGCTCGTCGCCGAGGGGCTCGATGCGGTCGAGATCGTCACGCTCGACACCGGTCGCCTGCCGGAGGCGACGCACGTGCTGCTCGACCGCGCACGCGAGCGGTACGGCCGGCCGATCCGCGCGATCCACCCGGACGCGGCCGCGCTCGAGGCCTTCGTGCTCGCCGAGGGGACGAACGCGTTCTACCGCTCCGTCGAGCTGCGCAAGCAGTGCTGCGCGATCCGCAAGGTCGAGCCGCTGAAGCGCGCGCTGGCCGGGCGCGGGCTGTGGGTCACCGGGCTGCGCCGCGCGCAGTCGGTCACCCGCGGCGCGCTCGAGCCGCTGGCGCGCGACCCCGACCACGGCCTGTGGAAGGCGAGTCCGCTCGCCGACTGGTCGAGCGCCGACGTGCAGGCCTACGTGGCCGCGCACGAGGTGCCGGTGAGCGCGCTGCACGCCCAGGGCTACCCGAGCATCGGCTGCGCGCCGTGCACGCGTGCGGTGGCGCCCGGCGAGGACGAGCGCGCCGGCCGCTGGTGGTGGGAATCGCCGCAGACCCGGGAATGCGGACTGCACGTGGCCGCCGACGGCCGCATCGTCCGCGCGCGCGCCGCGCATGACGCCTGAAGGACACGACGACATGGACCTGACCCTGGACACCCCCGCGGCCGACGTCTTCGAGCCGGTCGACGCCGACGACGGCTGGAGCGAACTCGACGCGCTCGAGGCCGAGTCGGTGCACATCCTCCGCGAGGTCGCGGCCGAGCACGACACCGTCGCGCTGCTGTTCTCCGGCGGCAAGGACTCGGCGGTGGTGCTGCGGCTGGCCGAGAAGGCCTTCTGGCCGCAGCGGATCCCGTTCACGCTGCTGCACGTCGATACCGAGCACAACTTCCCGGAGGTCATCGCGTTCCGCGACCGGCTGGTCGCCGAGCGCGGCCACCGGCTGGTGGTCCGCTCCGTGGGCGACTCGATCCGCGCCGGCCGCGTGCGACTGCGCCGTCCCGACGAGCCGCGCAATCCGCACCAGTCGGTGACGCTGCTCGACGCCATCGCCGAGCATATCTGCGAGTATCTCACGGAGCGCGACGCTTTCAGCGACAGTTTCCTCATCGAATCCCGCATCTTCAAGCATCTCCTCGAGCATCTTTGCGTCGCGTAGTCTTACTGCTAGCGCGACCACCTCGGCGTCTCCACGAGACCTCAGATCGGTGTCCGTCTCTCCGTCCGTTGTGGCATCGACGACGCTGACGTCGTCGTCCTCGCAAAGCGTGAGCGCTTCGCGCAGTGAATCTAGGTCAATGACAGGGAGCGCGTCGGCTTCGGGGACGGCATCATGGAGCGCCTCAGCGTCTCGCTCAACGACGTCATCTGTTTTGGCGACGTCGAGCACAACTTTATCCCGCAGCGTCTCGCGGTCGATGCCGGCATCGGGTAGCGTGGGCGCAACGGTGTCTCGTTCAGCCTCGG
>JBAXJZ010000042.1:0-14536 GCA_037137595.1 Burkholderiales bacterium
CCTTGGGGAAGGTCTTCTCGTACTTGGCCGCCGCCTTCGGGTCGATCGGGCGGTAGTAGTTCTGGCCGGCGATGTCCTGCCCCTCGGGGCTGTAGAGGTACTCCAGGTAGGCCTGCGCCACGGCGCGGGTACCCTTCTTGTCGACGTTCTTGTCGACCACCGTCACGGGCGGCTCGGCCAGGATGCTGAGCGAGGGCACGACGATGTCGAACTTGTCCGGGCCCAGCTCCTTCACCGACAGCAGCGCCTCGTTCTCCCAGGCGAGCAGCACGTCGCCGATGCCGCGCTCGGCGAACGAGGTCAGCGAGCCGCGGGCCCCCGAGTCGAGCACGCGGACGTTGCCGTACAGCTTCTGGACGAAGTCCCGCGCCTTCGCGTCGTCGCCGCCCGGCTGGCGCGCGGCCCAGGCCCAGGCCGCGAGGTAGTTCCAGCGGGCGCCGCCCGAGGTCTTCGGGTTCGGCGTGACCACCTCGACGCCCGGCCTCACCAGGTCGCCCCAGTCCTTCAGGCCCTTCGGATTGCCCTTGCGCACGAGGAACACGATCGTCGAGGTGTAGGGCGACGCGTTGTTCGGCAGGCGCTTCTGCCAGTCGGTCGACAGCAGGCCGCGCTGCGCGATCTCGTCGATGTCGTAGGCGAGCGCCAGGGTGACCACGTCGGCCTCGAGGCCGTCGATCACCGAACGGGCCTGCTTGCCCGAGCCGCCGTGCGACTGGCGGACGGTCAGCGCGTCGCCGCCCTGGGCCTTCCAGTGCTTCGCGAACGCCGCGTTGAAGTCCTGGTAGAGCTCGCGGGTGGGGTCGTACGAGACGTTGGTGAGCACGGTCTGCGCGGAGGCCGGGGCCGCGAGGCCCAGGGTCGCGAGGGTCGCGGCGGCCAGCAGGGCGCGGCGGACGGCGGAGCGCGGAGAGGTCGTCATGGCGATCCTTCGGGAGGAGTGCATCGGAGGATCGCGGAGCGTAGGGGGCGCGCGGCGGATGCCCAAACGAGGAAATCTGCGCTCCTTATCGCGGAATCCGAGATCGCGCGGCAGCGGGTCGGGCGGCCGCCTGCGCAGCGGGCTCGAGAACCTTCGCAGCATTGTTCGCTTGGGGCGGGTGCCGTGCGCCGTCATCCTTCGGCCCCTTCCGACTCCACGTGCCTCCGGGAACCGTCCATGCAGAACCGTCGTCGTGTCGTCTCTCTCGCCGCCGCCGTCGCGGCGCTGTCCGTGTTCCGTCCCGCGGCCGCGAACGAGGCCCGGGCGTGGCCGACCCGCCCGCTGCGCTGGGTCGTGCCGGTGGCGCCGGGCGGCGCGCTCGACCTGCTGGCTCGCACGCTCGCCCGCGAACTCGCGCCCCGCCTCGGTCAGCCGGTGGTCGTCGAGAACGTGCCGGGGGCCGGCGGCAACCTCGCGTTCGGCCAGGTCGCGTCGGCGCCGGCCGACGGCCACACGGTGCTGCACGGCTGGGACAGCCTGTCGATCAATCCGTCGCTCTACCCGAGCGTGTCGTTCCGCCTCGAGCAGTTCGCTCCGGTGACGCTCGCGGTGACCTCGCCGCAGGTGCTGGTCGTGAATCCGGGCCGCGTCCCCGCGCGCTCGCTCGACGCGTTCATCGCGCTGGCCCGCGATCGCGCCGGCGCGCTGTCGGTCGCCTCGCCGGGCAGCGGCAGTCCCGGCCACCTCGCCGCGACCCTGCTGCAGACGCAGGCGGGCATCACGCTGACCCACGTGCCGTACAAGGGCGGCGGCCCGGCGCTCGCCGACCTCGTCGCCGGTCACGTCGATTCGGCGGTGGTCTCGCTGCCCGCGGCCGTGCCGCACCTGGACGCCGGACGGCTGGCCGCGATCGGCCTGTCGTCCGCGCGGCGTTCGACCGGCCGGCCGGACCTGCGGACCTTCCGCGAGTCGGGCCTGCCGGGCTACGAACTCGATTCCTGGCAGGGCATGCTGGTACCGTCCGGCACGCCGGCGAGCGCGATCGCGCGGCTGCACGAGGAGATCGCCACGGTGCTGCGCGACGAGCGCGTGCGCGCCCAGCTCGTCGCCCAGGGCTTCGAGGTGGTCGCGGGGCCGCCGTCGGAGCTCGCGGCGCTGCTCGAGCGCAGCACGCCGCAATGGACGCGGCTGGTCCGGGTGTCGGGGGCGAAGGTCGACTGAGCCCCGGTGCCGGCGCCAACGCAGCGAATCCGAGAATCTCAGCAGCAGAGCTCGGTTGGGCTCGGCTGCAGGTGCCGCTACGCTCGGGCGACGTCTCGATGACCCCATTCGGCGGCGGAGCGATCCGCCGTGCGGCCGACCCGGATCCTTCCATGCTCGACGTGATCGTTGACACCGCCGCGGACGCTCCCGCGGCCCATGCCGCGGACTCCTTCTCCGCGCGTGACGCCGGCGTTCCCCCCGCCGAGGCCTGGCGCCTCGTCGCCTCGGGGGCGGCGCGCCTCCTCGACGTCCGGACCGCGGAGGAGCGCAGCTTCGTCGGTCGACCGCCCGAGTCGGTTCACGTCCCGTGGGCGACCGGCACCCGGCTCACGCGCAATCCGCGCTTCGTCCGCGAGGTCGAGCGGGCGGCCGGCCGCGAGGGCCCGCTGCTGGTCCTGTCGCGCGGCACGGCGCGGGCGCGCCAGGCCGTCGAGGCGCTCCGCCGCGCGGGTCGCGCCGACGTCGCGGTCGTGCTCGAGGGGTTCGAGGGCACGCTCGACGCCGACGGCAGACGCGGTCTCGCCGACGGCTGGCGTCGCGCCCGGCTGCCCTGGTCGCAGGACTGACCCGGTGTCCGCGGGACCCGAGGCGCCGCTCGCGGCCGTCGTCGCAGGCCTGCGCGACGCCCGCCACCGTTGGCGAGCGGCGCACCATCGCCGACACGAGGCCCGAGCCCGCGAGCTGCCGTCGCGCGAGGCGATCGCGTCGATCGTCGACGGGCTTCGCGGCGCGCTCTTCCCGATGCGGCTGGGGCCGCTCGACCTCACGCCCGACGCCGAGGACGCGTACGTCGCGCGGACCCTCGAGGCCGTGCTGTCGACGCTCGCGGCGCAACTCGTGCTCGAGTGGCGCCACGACGCCCGGGGGCGCGGCGAGCCGCCCTCCGAGGACCTGCCCGCGAGGGCCACCGAGGTCGCGCGCACGTTCGCGCTGCAGCTGCCGCGGATCCGCGAGGAACTCGACGGCGACGTGCTCGCCGCCTACCACGGCGACCCGGCGGCCCGCAGCGTCGACGAGGTGCTGCTCTGCTATCCCGGCCTGCGCGCGACGATCAACCACCGGATCGCCCACCGCCTCTACGGGCTCGGCGCGCCGCTGATCGCGCGGGTGATCGCCGAGCTCGCGCACGCCGAGACGGGGATCGACATCCATCCGGGCGCCACGATCGGCGAGCGCTTCTTCATCGACCACGGCACCGGCGTCGTGATCGGCGAGACCGCCGTCATCGGCAGCGGCGTGCGCATCTACCAGAACGTCACCCTCGGCGCGAAGCGCTTTCCCGTCGACGCCGACGGCCACCTCGCCAAGGGCCTGCCGCGGCATCCGGTCGTCGAGGACGACGTCGTGCTGTACGCCGGCGCCACCGTGCTCGGCCGCGTGACCATCGGCCGCGGCGCGGTCATCGGCGGCAACGTCTGGCTCACCCACGGCGTGCCCCCGGGCAGCCACGTCACGCAGGCGGACACGCAGTCCGCTCCCACTCAACGTCCCGACCGCTGAACCATGGCCGACACACATGCCTCGCAGCTCGCGCTGGGCGATGCCGCCGCACGGCAGCTCGCCAACGCCACCAAGACCGTCCCCCAGCTGCCGACGATCACGCCGCGCTGGCTCACCCACCTGCTGCACTGGGTGCCGGTCGAGGCCGGCATCTACCGGCTGAACACCGTTCGCGATCCGGAGGCGGTGAAGGTCGCCTGCGCACGGCGCGACGAGGCCGAGCTGCCCGTCACCTTCGTCGACTACGACCCGGCCCCGCGCGAGTACTTCCTCAACGCGGTCGCCACCGTGCTCGACGTGCACACCCGCGTGTCGGACCTCTACAGCAGCCCGCACGACCAGATCAAGGAGCAGCTGCGCCTGGTGATCGAGACGATCAAGGAGCGCCAGGAGAGCGAGCTGATCAACAACGCCGACTACGGGCTGCTCGCCAACGTGGCGCCCGGTCAGCGGATCTCGACGCTGACCGGCGCACCGACACCCGACGACCTCGACGACCTGCTGACGAAGGTGTGGAAGGAGCCGGCGTTCTTCCTCACGCACCCGCTCGGCATCGCCGCGTTCGGGCGCGAGTGCACGCGCCGCGGCGTGCCGCCCCCCACCATCAGCCTGTTCGGCTCGCAGTTCCTGACGTGGCGGGGCATCCCGCTGATCCCGAGCGACAAGGTGCCGATCATCGACGGACGCACGAGCATCCTGCTGCTGCGGGTCGGCGACGCGCGCCAGGGCGTGGTCGGCCTCTACCAGCCCGGCCTGCCGGGCGAGCAGGGGCCGGGCCTGTCGGTCCGGTTCATGGGCATCAACCGCAACGCGATCGCCTCCTACCTGATCAGTCTGTACTGCTCGCTCGCGGTCCACAGCCCGGACGCGCTCGCGGTGCTCGAGGATGTCGAGGTGGGCAAGTACCATGAGTATCCCGACACCTACCGCTGAGCCGCTGCGCCCCGACGCCTACGGCGGCGCGGGCGGGCCGCCGCTCGACGTCGACGCGCTCGCACGGCTCGCCAATGCGTTCTTCGCGGCGCTGCCCGGTGCTGCGCCCGTGCCCACGCCGGGCCTCGCCGCCGGCGGACTGTCGGTGCCGAGCCGGCCGCAGCCTCCGGGCGCGCCGACCTTCGCGGCGCCGCACCCGGCCACCGCGCAGGGCGACGGCATCGGCGTGCCGGCGCCGCAGGGGCTGAACCTCGTGCCCCAGACGCCCGATGCGGCCGCCGCGCGCCTGCGCCCGTCGACGGCGACGCTGCCGCACGCGGCGGCGCCCAACGGACTGCCCGACGCGATCACCACCACGGCGCCGGGCTACGATGGCCGACTCGGCGCTCACGCCCTCGGCGCCGTGCCGGCGCCGGGCGCGCCGTTCTACTTCCTCGAGCACGCGTCGCCGCCGCGGTCACGACCGGCCGTCGAGTCGGCCTCGCTCGACGCGCTGCTGCCCCCTTCGCTGGAGGCCGCCGCGTCGCCCGCGCCGGCGTCGCCGGTTCCGTCCGCTCCGTCCCGCTACTACTTCGTCGAGCCCACCCGTCATCCGGGCCCGCACGGTCATCCCGGCGGCGCCGTGCCCGATCATGCCGTGCGGACCCGGGCGCGCGCGCCGTTCGACGTGCACGCGATCCGGCGGGACTTCCCGATCCTCGCCGAGCGTCCGAACGGCAAGCCGCTGGTCTGGTTCGACAACGCCGCCACCACGCAGAAGCCGCGTGCGGTGATCGACCGCCTGGTGCGGTTCTACGAACACGAGAACAGCAACGTCCACCGCGCCGCGCACGCGCTCGCCGCCCGCGCCACCGATGCGTACGAGCACGCGCGTTCGACGGTCGCGCGGTTCCTCGGCGCGACCTCGCCCGAGGAGATCGTCTTCGTCCGTGGCGCGACCGAGGGCATCAACCTGGTCGCGCGGACCTGGGGCGTCTCGCACGTGGGCGAGGGCGACGAGATCGTCGTGAGCCAGCTCGAGCATCACGCGAACATCGTGCCCTGGCAGCAGCTCGCCGCCGAGAAGGGGGCGCGGATCCGGGTCGCGCCGGTCGACGAGTCGGGGCAGCTGCTGCTGGGCGAACTCGATCGGCTGATCGGGCCGCGGACGCGGCTGGTCGCGGTCACGCAGGTCAGCAACGCGCTGGGTACCGTGGTCCCGGTGCACGAGGTGGTCGCGATCGCGCGTCGGCACGGTGTCGCCACGCTGGTCGACGGCGCGCAGTCGGTCTCGCACATGCCGGTCGACGTCCGTTCGATCGGCTGCGACTTCTTCGTCTTCAGCGGGCACAAGGTGTTCGGACCGACGGGCATCGGCGCGGTCTACGGTCGTGCCGAGGTCCTCGCCGGCCTGCCGCCCTGGCAGGGCGGCGGCAACATGATCGCCGACGTGACCTTCGAGCGGACCGTCTACCAGGATCCGCCGCTGCGCTTCGAGGCCGGCACCGGCAACATCGCCGATGCCGCCGGGCTCGCGGCCGCGCTCGACTACGTGCAGCGGATCGGTCTGCCCGCGATCGGCGCCTACGAGCACGCGCTGCTCGAGTACGCGACCGATGCGGTCCGGCGGATCCCGGGCCTGCGCATCCTCGGGACCGCGGACCACAAGGCGAGCGTGCTGAGCTTCGTGCTCGCCGGGCACGCGCCGATCGACGTCGGCCGTGCGCTCGACGCCGAGGGCATCGCGGTGCGTGCCGGGCACCATTGCGCGCAGCCGATCCTGCGCCGCTTCGGCGTCGAGGCGAGCGTGCGTCCGTCGTTCGCGTTCTACAACACCTGCGAGGAGATCGACCGGATGATCGCGGTGCTGCGCCGGCTCGCCCGCGCCTGAACGGCGCGGCGCGTTGCCCGGCGTGCGCGATGAGCTCCGCAGAACATCTCGTTTCGCCGAACGCGCCGCGCGCGGCATGCTGAAGGCTCCTGTCGCACTGCAAGGAGCCTTCCATGTCCGCACTCCGTCTCGGTGATCTCGCACCCGACTTCGAGCAGTCGTCCAGCCAGGGCACGATCCGTTTCCACGACTGGCTCGGCGACAGCTGGGGCGTGCTGTTCTCGCATCCGGCCGACTTCACGCCGGTCTGCACGACCGAGCTCGGCGAGACCGCGAAGCGCAAGGACGCGTTCGCCCGGCACAACGTCAAGGTCATCGCGCTGTCGGTGGACCCGGTCGAGTCGCACCAGCGCTGGATCGAGGACATCGAGCGCACCCAGTCGGCGAAGGTCGACTTCCCGATCCTCGCCGACGCCGACCGCAAGGTCAGCACGTTCTACGACCTGATCCACCCGAACGCGAGCACGACCGCCACGGTGCGGTCGGTCTTCGTGATCGATCCGTTCAAGAAGATCCGGCTGACGCTCACCTACCCGGCCAGCACCGGCGGCAACTTCGACGAGCTGCTGCGGGTGATCGACTCGCTGCAGCTGACCGAGTACCACGCGGTCGCGACGCCGGCGAACTGGAAACACGGCGAGGACGTGGTGATCCTGCCGGCGGTGCAGGACCCGGTGGAGATCGCGCGGCGCTTCCCCAAGGGGTTCACGGCGGTCACGCCGTACCTGCGGCTGACGCCGCAGCCGATCGCGCCGCAGACGCTGTGAGCGTCCCGAGTTCCACCGCCGATCCACCTGACGACATCCCCCGGAGCGTCATCGCCATGCATCAGAGACGTCGAACCTTCCTCGCCGGCGCGGCGGCCGCGGCCGCCGCAGCCTCCGTACCCTTCGCCGTGCGGGCGAGCGCGCCGCCGAGCACCCTCAGGATCGGCATCGCCACCGGCGGCGTCGGCACCCCGGTGCGGCACGGCGGCAGCACCACTGCGCTGGTCCGCAATGCGGGCGAGATCGAGCGCGCGGTGGCCGCGGACGGTACCAAGGTCGAGTGGATCTTCTTCAAGGGCGCCGGTCCCGCGGTGAACGAGGCGCTCGTCAACCGGCAGATCGATCTCGCCTGGCAGGGCGACCTGCCGTCGATCGTCCACCGCGCGAACGGCGTGCGCACCCGGATCGTGGTGGGCAGCGGCGTCCGCACCGGGCAGTACCTGGCGGTGCCTGCGAACTCGCCGATCCGAAAGCTGGAGGAGCTCCGCGGCAAGCGCGTGGCCGTCTTCAAGGGCACGAACCTGCACCTGGTGGCCGTACGTGCCCTCGATGCGCGCGGACTCAAGGAATCCGACGTCCGCCTGGTGAACCTGGACCTCGCGGGCGGGCAGGCCGCACTCGCCGCGGGTGACATCGATGCGGCGTTCGGCTACGTCGAGCTGTTCGGCCTGCAGGACCGAGGCGTCGCGAAGGTGATCTGGTCGGCGCATGACGACAGCTACCGGTTCACCCGCCAGACGGTACTGCTCGCGCGCGACGAGTATGCCGAGCAGCATCCGCAGACAGTTCAGCGCGTGGTGACCGCGCACGTCAAGGTCGCGCGCGCCTGGACCGACGAGCAGCGGCGCGCCGATCTGTTCGAGGAATGGGGGAAGGCCGAGCGCGTGGCCGACGACTGGCGCCGCGACTTCCTCGGGCAGCCGCTGAAGACCCGGCTGTCACCGCTGCTCGACCCGTTCCTCGTCGCCCGGTACGAGGACGCGGCGGATGCCGCGTTCAAGCTGAAGCTGATCCGCACGCGCCCTGAGATCAGGAGCTGGTTCGACCGCCGCTTCGTCGACGCGGCGGTCCGCGAGCTCGGCCAGCACGACTACTGGCCGGTGTACGGCGCCGACGGCACGCTGCTCGGCAGCGCGCTCGCACGGGCGCGCTGAGCCTCCGATGGCAAGCGTCGCTCCGACCGGGCCCACCACGGCGGGCGAGGCGACACCGCGCGAGCGGCCCGCCTCGACGGTCCGGTTCCGCGCTTTCGCCGTCGCGTGGGTGCTGCCCCTGGGTGCGCTCGCCGCATGGTGGACGGGCAGCGCCCTCGGCTGGGTCGCGCCGCAGCTGCTGCCGGCGCCGACGCGGGTCGCGGACACGCTGCACGAGCTCGTCGCGAGCGGCGAGCTGTGGCACCACGTCGGCGCGAGCCTGTGGCGCGTGATCGCGGGTTTCACCGTCGGTGCGGCGACCGGTCTCGCGCTCGGTGTCGCGATGGGGGCCTCGCGCCTCGCGAAGGACTACCTGTACCCGAGCTTCAAGGCCTTCGCGCAGGTACCGGTGATCGGCTGGCTGCCGCTCCTCATGCTGCTGGTCGGTCTCGACGAGACGCTCAAGGTGCTGCTGATCGCGAAGGCCGCGGCGGTGCCGGTGGCCGTCAATACCGTCAAGGCGCTCGAGAACGTGCCGGTCCGTTACCTGGAGGTCGCCCGCGTGTTCGGCTACACGCGGTCGCAGCTCCTGCTGAGGGTGGTGCTGCCCGCGACGCTGGGTCCGGTCTGGACGGGGCTGCGCTACGGCCTCACGCACGCATGGCTCGCGCTGGTGGTGGTCGAGCTGCTCGCGGGCAGCGAAGGGCTCGGCTTCCTGGTCGTCTACGGCCGCCAGCTCTTCCAGCTCGATCTCGTGCTGGCCGCGGTGGTGGTGGTCGGCGCCTTCGGCTTCGCGCTGGACCGGCTGCTCGCCGTCACCGAGGCGCGCCTCGGGCGGTGGCGCCGCGAGGCCTTCTGACATGGCCGGCTCCAGGGTCGCGCTCGCGTTCGCGGCGGTACCCCGTCCGCTGCGGGGCTGGGTGCTGCCGCTCGCCGGCCTGGCGGTCTGGTGGATGGCGATCGAGTGGCGCTGGACGAGCTCGCCCCTGCTGGTCTCGCCGGCGGCGGTCTGGGAGACCGCCTTCGCGCAATGGCAGGCCGGCGTCGTATCGACCTCGCTGCTGGCGAGCCTGCGGCGCGACCTGGCCGGCTTCGCCATCGGCGCGTCCGCAGGCGCGGCGTTCGGCATCGCACTCGGGTTGTCGCGGATCGCCGAACGGCTGGTCGGCCCGAGCTTCCACACGATCAAGCAGGTGTCGCTGTTCGCGTGGCTGCCGCTGATCGGCATGTGGTTCGGGCTCGGCGAGCCGGCCAAGGTCGCGTTCATCGCGCTGGCGTCGTTCTTCCCGATGGCGCTCAACGCGTTCGACGGGGTGCGCGCGACGCCGGCCGAGCTGGTCGAGGTCGGGCGCCTGCTGCGCTTCGGCCGACTGCAGTTGCTGCGCCGCGTGGTGCTGCCGTCCGCGGCACCGGCGCTGTTCACCGGGCTGCACCTGTCGCTGATCTACGCGTGGCTCGCAACGCTCGGCTCGGAGTACCTGATGGTCGGCGCGCCCGGCGTGGGCACGCTGCTGATCGACGGCCGGGACCACTTCCGAATGGAGCAGGTGCTGCTGGGGGTGGTGCTGGTCGGCACGGTCGGTTACGCGCTGAACGCGATCGCGGCGCGCCTGGAGCGACGCGTGCTCGCGTGGCGCGGCCGCAGCGCCGGGCTGCACGCGTGATCGCAGGGCGGCCATCCGCCGAGGGAGCATCGATGGGAACTTACGGACACATCGTCATGGATCGGTTGAGCAAGCGCTACACCGTGGACGGCGCACCGCTCGAGGTGCTGCGCGACCTGACGCTGGACATCGCGTCGGGCGAGTTCGTCGTCGTCGTCGGCGCGAGCGGCTGCGGAAAGAGCACGCTGCTGCGGCTGATCGCCGGGCTGGAGCGCGAGCATGACGGCACCCTCGCGCAGGACGGTGCGCCGATCACCGGCCCCGGCCTCGACCGCGGGCTGGTGTTCCAGGAGCACCGGCTGTTCCCCTGGCTGAGCGTCGAAGGCAACGTGCGCGCCGCGCTGCTGAATGCCGACGTGCCCCGGGCAGAGCAGGCCGAACGGGTGCGGCGGCACATCGAGCTCGTCGGTCTCGCGGGTTTCGAGCGCGCTTGGCCGCACCAGCTGTCGGGCGGCATGGCGCAGCGCGTCGCGATCGCGCGTGCGCTGGTCAACCGGCCCCGCGTGCTGCTGCTCGACGAGCCGTTCGGCGCACTCGATGCGCTGACGCGCGCGCGACTGCAGCGCGAACTGCTGGACATCTGGCGTACCCAGCGGATCACCGCGGTCCTCGTGACGCACGACGTCGACGAGGCGGTGTTCCTCGCCGATCGCATCGTGGTGCTCGAGTCCCGACCGGGGCGGATCCGACGGATCCTGCCGGTGAACCTCGCGCATCCGCGCGATCGCACCGCGGCCGAGTTCGGCGCACTGAAGCGCGCCGTGCTTGCCGAGCTCGGCGAAGCTGCGACCGGGCACGCACCCGCCGTCGAGCCGGCGCGCGCCCAGGGCCCGGCCGTCGAGCCGACCATGCACTGAATCCCTGTCGACCCACCCGGAGAGTCCCCATGTCCCAGACCGCTGCCGAACGCGTCGCGGAGCCGCCCGCCACCACCGCCGTTCCATCGCTCTCGATCAGACGCGCCGCCGGACGGATCGGCGCCGAGGTGCTCGGCCTCGCGATCTCGCCCGAATGGAGCGACGCGACGTTCGGGGCGGTCCGCGACGCACTGCATCGGCACAAGGTGCTGTTCTTCCGAGGCCAGCACCATCTTGACGATGCCGCGCAGGAGGCGTTCGCTCGCCGTTGGGGGCCGATCGTCGAGCATCCCACGGTGCCCTCGCGCGAGGGTACTCGCCTGCTCGAGCTGGATTCGCGCCACGGCGGCCGGGCGGACAGCTGGCACACCGACGTGACCTTCGAGGCGGCCTTCCCGGTGGTGTCGATCCTTCGCGCGGTGCTGATCCCGCCGGTCGGCGGCGATACCGTGTGGGCGAACACCGCCGCCGCCTACGCCGGGCTGCCCGTCCCGCTGCGCGCACTCGCCGACGCCCTGTGGGCGCGCCACGGCAACGACTACGACTACGCGGCCACGCGAGCGGTGCAGGACGACGATTCCGGCGGCCGGCGGTACCGGCAGGTCTTCACCTCGCGGATCGTCGAGGCCGAGCATCCGGTGGTGCAGCTCCATCCGGAGACGGGCGAGCGCGCGCTGATCCTCGGGCACTTCGTCAAGCGTCTGGTCGGGTACGGCGGGCAGGACTCGGCGCACCTGGTCTCGCTGCTGCAGTCGCACGTCACGCGGCTCGAGAACACCGTTCGCTGGCAGTGGGCACAGGGCGATGTCGCGCTCTGGGACAACCGCGCGACCCAGCACTATGCGATCAACGACTACGGCGACGCGCACCGGGTGGTTCGGCGCGTGACGGTGGCCGGCGAGGCGGGGACCGGCGTCGACGGCCGGCGCAGTCGATCGCTGGCGGGGTGAGCCCCGAGAACAGACGTCCGGCGGTCGCCCGGACGGGGCCGGGTGCCGCCTGCCGACCGTTCACCCGCGCACGAACACCGCGCGTGCGACCGCGTCGAGTGCCCATCCGAGCCCTCCGATCAGCACGATCGCCGCCATCAGCTCGGGATAGGCGAGCCGATCTCGCGCGTCCAGGACGAAGTAGCCGAGCCCCGCCGAGACGCCGAGCATCTCGGCAGGCACGACGACGATCCACAGCAGGCCGATCGCGAGACGGATGCCGGTGAGCACCTGCGGCGCAATCCCCGGCAGGATCACGTGCCGCAGCGTCTCGCGGCGCGTCGCGGCGAGACTGCGCGCGAGCTGCAGCCACTCGCCGTCCAGCGCCGTGACCCCCGCGGCGGTGTTCAGCAGGATCGGCCAGACGGCCGCGTAGGCGAGCAGGAAGTGGACCGGCGCATCGCCGATCCCGAGCGCGATCACCGCCAGCGGCATCCACGACAGCGGCGAGACCATCCGCAGCAGCTGGAAGAGCGGCGTCGTCGCGTGGGCGAACCGGGGCGAGAGTCCGACCGCGAGCCCGAGCGGCACGCCGACGGCGAGCGCGATCGCGAGGCCGACGGCGATCCGTCGCAGCGTCGTCGCCGCGTGCATCAGGATCTCGCCGTCGGCGAGCAGCCGCACGAGCGCCAGGCAGGCCGGCCACGGACCGAACTCGCCCGCGATCGGCGTGCGCGCGCCGAGCGCCCAGGTGCCGGCCTGCCAGAGCAGGCCGAGCGCCGCGAAGGTCGCCAGCGGCAGCGCGACGAGACCGACGCGCCGCGCCATCAGCCGGTGATCGTCTCGCGGCGCACGAGGTCGGCCGGCAGGCCGAAGACCTGGGGGCCGCCGACGGCGGCGAGCGCCTTGCGGACGAACCGGTCGTCGACGAGGTCGCGGGCGACGAAGGCCGGGTCGAGCGCCGACAGGAAGCCCGCGTCCCCTTCCAGCCGGGTCCGCTGCAGCTCGCGGACCAGCGCCTCGGTGTAGCTCGGGAACGGATAGGGCTGGAAATCGATGCGGCGCTGATACCAGCCGCGGTTGCGGACGATGCCGGCGGCCTCGTAGCTCGCGTAGTCCGATTCGACCAGCACCTTGGCGAGCGTGCGCAGCGGATGCGGCGTGTAGCGGCCCTCGCCGGCGGCGGCGAGGAGCTTCGCGGTCTCGGCCTGGTTCTCCCGGACCCACAGCTGGGCTCGGACGATCGCGGTGTTGACGCGCTGCGCCCAGTCCGGTCGGTCGGCGACGTCGCGTTCGGCCAGGACCGTCACGCAGCACGCGTGGTTGCGCCAGACGTCGCCGGAGAAGCGCAGCACACGTCCCACGTTGCCGAGCTCGGCCGCCGCGTTGAACGGATCGGCGACGACGAAGCCCGCGATCGAGCGCGCGGCGAGCGCCGAGACCATCTCCGCCGGCGGCAGCACCACGAGATTCACCTCGCGAGGCCCGGGCTTCGCGTCGCGCGGCCGGATCACCGGCTCCAGACCGGCATCGCGCAACAGCCGCTGCAGGAGCACGTTGTGGATGGAATACCAGAAGGGGACGGCGACGACCTGTCCGCCCAGGTCCTCGATGCGGTTCACCGAGGGCGCGACCGTCAGCGCCGAGCCGTTCACGTGGTTCCACGCGGTGATCTTCGCGGGAAAGCGCGTGCCGTAACGGACCCAGAGCGCGGCCGGCGACAGCAGGTGGATCACGTTGACCTGGCCTCCGACGAATGCCTCGACCACCTGGGCCCAGCTGCGGAACAGTCGGGGCGCCTCGACGCGCAGCCCTTCGGCCTCGAAGAGGCGACGCGCGTGCGCGACCAGCAGCGGCGTGGCGTCGGTGATCGGCAGGTAGCCGATCCGCACGGGCGGATCGTCGCCGCGTGCGGTCTGGGCGCGCGCGTCGCCGGCCGACAGCAGCGGGGCGGCGGTGCCGGCGGCGGCGAGCGCCGCCAGCCGGAGCCAGTCGCGCCGTCCGATACCGCAGTCGCAGGCGGCGTCGAGGCAGCGCACGGAACGGTCGGGGGAACGGGGCGAGGGCGTCATGAGCTCAGGTCCTCCGGAACGGGAATCGGTGGGTCGGCGTGGTCGCGCGTGGCCTGCAGCGCGGAGCGGATCGCGTCGCGGAGCCGGGCCCGCTCGTCGGCGCCGACGGCCGGGCCGGGCGCGGGCCAGGCGCCGGCGAGGCGCCCTCGGCCGAGCAGCAGCACGCGATCGCCGATCGCGAGCGCCTCGTCGAGGTCGTGGGTGACCAGCAGCACGGCCGCGCCGCGGCGGCGGGCCGCGTCGCGAAGCAGGATCTGCATGTCGGCGCGCGTGATCGCGTCGAGCGCGGAGAACGGCTCGTCGGCCAGGATGAGGCGCGGCTCGGCCCAGTCCGCCCAGTCGGCGGTGAAGCCGTTGCCGCCATCGGTGACGACGAGGTAGAGCTCCTTCGCACCGTCGAGTGAAACGTCGATGTCCTCGCTGTGGTTCGGCGTGGCATTGGTGATGAGCTTGGATTGGAACAGCGGCTTCGGGGCGGCGAGGAGCAGCGTGGGTGCGAGAAGAGCGAGCAGGACGGATTTCATGCGGTGGGTCGGAGAGTACGCCGGAGGGGGCATGAAACTTCAAGAATCAATGCCTCGATTGCTCGACAATCGTCAATCCATTGGGTGGATCATAAGTACGATAGA
>JBAXJZ010000043.1:0-14323 GCA_037137595.1 Burkholderiales bacterium
CGCCTTCGACTGGGCGGCCGCGGCCGTCGGCCGCGTCGCGACGAACGCCGCGCCGGCAGCGGCGAGCAATACGCGGCGCCGGGCCGCAGACGGGCGCGGACGGATGTCAGGACGCGGCAACGGTCGACTCCGACTGCCTGAAGCAGCGATCGAAATTGCGGGTGGTCAGCGCGGCGAACTCCTCGGCGGGCAGGCCGCGCAGGCCCGCGATGAACTCGCCGACATGCCTCACCCAGCCGGGTTCGTTGGTCTTGCCCCGGTGCGGTACCGGCGCGAGGTACGGCGAATCGGTCTCGATCAGCAGCCGGTCGAGCGGCACGCGGCGCGCGACCTCGCGCAGCGCCTCGGCGTTGCGGAACGTGACGATGCCGGACAGCGAGATGTAGAAACCCAGGTCCAGTGCCGCACGCGCCACCTCCCAGGTCTCGGTGAAGCAGTGCATGACGCCGCCGGGGGCGTCGGCGCCCTCCTCCCGCAGGATCGCGATCGTGTCCTCGGAGGCCGCCCGGGTGTGGACGATCAGCGGCTTGCCGGTGACGCGGGCCGCCCGCACGTGGATGCGGAAGCGCTCGCGCTGCCAGCCGCACAGCGCCTGCGGGTCACCCTCGGTGCGGTAGTAGTCGAGCCCGGTCTCGCCGATCGCGATGACCTTCGGATGCGCGGCCAGGGCGACCAGGGTCGCCACGTCGGGCTCGCGCGTGTCGGCGTAGTCGGGGTGGACGCCGACCGACGCATAGAGCCCGTCGTGCGCCTCGGCGAGCGCCAGCACCCGCGGGAAATCCTCGAGCGTGACCGACACGCACAGCGCTCGCTCGACGTGGTTCTCGCGCATGCGCGCGAGGACCTCGGGCAGCCGGCCGGCGAGGTCGGGAAAGTCGAGGTGGCAGTGGGAATCGACGTACATCGGGGCGCGGCCGGGCGGCCGGTGGCGGAGACCGACCGCATTCTAGCGGCGTGACCGCCCTGCCCCGTCGGATCCGCCGCGCAGCGCCCGGGCGGACCTCGGCGCGGCGCGCGTCAGAGCGTGTGGGTCGGCCGCGACGAGCGGAGCGCCGCGCCGATCAGCTCCTCGATCTTCGCGCGCACCTGCACGCCGGCGTCGTTGCGCGCGAACTGGATGCCCAGGCCCTGCTGGCGGCCGGTGCTGCCCGGCGGCGTGATCCAGACGACCTTGCCGGGCACGGCGAACTTCGTCGAGTCATCGAGCAGGGTCAGGATCAGGTACAGGTCGTCGCCCAGGCTGGCCTGGCGCGTCGTCGGCACGAAGATGCCGCCGCCCAGCACGAACGGCATGTAGGCGGCGTAGAGCGCGGCCTTCTCGCGGATCGCCAGCGAGATGACGCTCGGGCGGGCGCCCACTGCACCGGCCGGTCCCTTCGCTTCCAGGATCTCGCTCATCGTGTCCGTTCCTTCGGCGGGCCCGCCGTCGCGTCAGCGCCCGCCTGCCGGGCCCGACGCGCCGAAGGCGCCCAGGTAGCACTCGATCGACGCCTCGCAGAACAGTCGCGGATTGAGCGGGTGTTCGACGTGGCGGTACTGCGCGGCCAGCCCCCGTCCCGCCGTCGCCAGCGCGTCCGGGTCGGTCCGGCCGGCGAGTTCGGCGAGCCGGCGCGCGAGCGCCGGGAAGTACCGCGGCTCGGCGCCGGCGCGGCATCGCGCGATGTCCATCAGCCACCGCTGCAACAGCGGCAGCCACTGACGGGCATCGGCCCGCTGCAGCGCGTCGGCGGCGACCTCCGGCGGAGTCTCCGGCAGGCTCGCGATGGCTTCCAGCATCGCCCGATGGGCGGCCGCCCGGCCGGGCTCTGCGAAGGTGGCCGCGTGCAACGGGGCGCCTCCGGCCATCGCCAGCCAGGTCCCCGCATCCTGGGGGCTGCAGCCGGTCTCGCCCTGCACCCAGGCCGAGGCGACGTCCATCGCCGGCGCCTCGAGCACGCGGACCTGGCAGCGGGAGCGGATCGTCGGCGCGATCGCGTCCGGGCGGCCGGTGACCAGCAGGAACACCAGCCCTTCGCCCGGTTCCTCGAGGGTCTTCAGGAGCGCGTTCGAGGATTCGACGTTCATCCCGTCGGCCGGGTCGATGAGCACGACGCGCCGCCCGCCGCGGTGGCCGCCGACCACCAGGAAGTCGCCGAGTCCCCTCACCTGGGCGATCTTGATCTCGCGCGCCTGCTTGCCCTCGTCGTCGACCTCGCGGGTCAGGACACGCAGGTCGGGATGGGTGCCGGCGGCGACCCAGCCGCAGGCGCCGCAGCGGCCGCAGGCGCGGCCATCGGCGCCGGGCGACTCGCAGAGCAGCGCGGCGGCGAGCGCGTGGGCGTAGCGGCTCTTGCCGATGCCGGGCGTGCCGATCAGCAGCAGCGCGTGCGGCAGCCGGTCGAGGCCGGACAGCTCACGTCGGAGCAGGTCGGTGTGCCAGGGAAGTTCATGTTCGATCATGCGTTTGCAGCTCGAAGTTGAAGTTGTTTCCCTATGAAGCGTCGAAAGCTTCGGCGTTTCACAGGGTTGCGATGTCCTTCTCCAGCAGCACGCGAATCTCCTCGCGGGACTGCGCGCCGTCGATCCGGAGCATCCGCGAGGGGGCCGCGGCCGCCCGATCCAGGTACGCGCCACGGACCCGGTCGAAGAACGCGGCGGCCTCCGCCTCGAAGCGGTCGGCGGCACGCACCGCCTGCCGGCGTTCGGCGGCGGTCTGCGGGTCGAGGTCGAACAGGTAGGTCCGGTCGGGCTGCAGATCGGGATGCACCCAGCGCTCCAGCGCCGAGATGTCGTCGAGCGGCATCCCGCGGCCGCCGCCCTGGTAGGCGACGGTCGAGTCGGTGAACCGGTCGCAGACGACCCAGCGTCCGGCGGCGAGCGCCGGCCGGATGATCCGGTCGAGGTGGTCCTGGCGCGCGGCGAAGACCAGCAGCGCTTCCACGCGCATCGACATCGGCCGGTTCAGCACCCAGTCTCGGATCGCCTCAGCGAGCTCGGTGCCGCCGGGCTCACGGGTGACGACGACGGCGTGGCCGCGTGCGCGCAGCCGGTCGGCGAACCACTCGACGTGGCTGCTCTTGCCGGCGCCGTCGATGCCCTCGAAGGTGACGAAGCGTGCGGATCCGCTCATGGCGCGGCCTTCTTCTGATAGCGCGCGACCGCGCGGTTGTGCGAGGCGAGGTCGTTGGAGAACTCGCTGCTGCCGTCGCCGCGGGCCACGAAGTACAGCGCCGTGATCGGCGCGGGATCGAGCGCGGCGGCGATCGACGCGCGCCCGGGCATCGAGATCGGCGTCGGCGTGAGGCCGGTGCGCGTGTAGGTGTTGTACGGCGTGTCGGTGACGAGGTCGCGACGGCGCAGGTTGCCGTCGAAGGCGTCGCCCAGCCCGTAGATCGTCGTCGGGTCGCTCTGCAGCATCATCCCGCGCCGCAGCCGGTTGACGAAGACGGCGGCGACCTTCACCCGGTCCTCCTCTCGGCCGGTCTCCTTCTCGATGATCGAGGCCATGATCAGCGCCTCGTAGGGACTGCGGTACGGCGGCGGGGCCGGGCGGGCCATTCGGGCGTCCCAGGCAGCCTGCAGGTGGGCCTGCTGCAGCCGGTAGGCGCGGCGCAGCACGCCGAGGTCGGAGTCGCCGGGGGCGAAGGCGTAGGTGTCCGGCGCGAAGAGCCCCTCGGGATGCGTCTCGGTCGCGCCGACGCGCGCGAGCACCTCGGCGTCGGTCAGCGCGTCGGCCTCGTGCCGGAGGTCCGGGTGCTTCGCGAGCGCGGCCCGCACCTGCCGGAAGGTCCAGCCCTCGATCAGCGTGATGTCGCGCAGCGTGACGTCGCCGCGGGTCAGCCGGTCGAGCAGCGCGCGCAGCGTGATCGGAGCGGCGATCTCGTAGTTGCCGGCGCGGATCTTCGGGGCGTCGCCGCGCCAGCGCAGCGCCAGCGCGAACAGCCAGCCCGGCACGTCGACGCCCTGCCGGCGAAGCGCCGCGCCGACGGCGGCGCCGGCGGTGCCGCGCTCGATCTCGATCTGGACCTCGGGCGTGGCGAGATCGAGCGGCGCACGCTCGTACCGCCACCAGATCCAGCCCGAACCGGCGGCGGCGACCGCGATCAGTCCGAGCACCGCCGCTGCGAGGAATCGTTTCATGGAGGCCGCGTCGGGCCGCGAAGGGGGCTGCCATAATAGCCCGCATGTCGACGCCCGCTCTCGCCCCCGCCGCCTACTCCGCCGATGCCGTCGAACGACTCGCCCGCGACACCGGCGGGCTCGTCGTGGACGACGCATGGGGCCCGTGGATCGCGGTCGGTGCCGACGCGCTGCCGGCGGGCGCCTGTGCCGCGCCGCTGTCGGACATCGGCCTGCTGACCGTCTCCGGCGAGCAGGCGGCCACGTTCCTGCACGCCCAGCTGACCAACGACGTCGAGCACCTCGAGGCGGGCGTCGCCCGCTGGGCCGGCTACTGCACGGCCAAGGGCCGGCTGCTGTCCACCTTCCGCTACTGGCGCGATCCTGCCGCCATCCGGCTGACGGTGTCGCGCGCGCAGGCGGCGGCGCTCGCCAGGCGGCTGTCGATGTTCGTGCTGCGGGCGAAGGCCAAGGTCGTCGACGCGAGCGACGCGAGCGCGGTCTTCGGCCTCTGCGGCGAGACCGCGGCCGCTGCCGCGGCCGGCGCCTTCGGCCTCGAGGTGCCGTCGGCGGACGCGGCCGCGTCCGCCGGCGACGCCCACCTCGTCGGCCTGCCGGCGCTGCCCGCGCGCGACGGCGTCCCCGCCCGCGGGCGCTGGCTGCTCGTGGTGCCGTCCGAGCGGGCCGCCGACGCGTGGCAGGCGCTGCGGTCGGCCGCCGCCCCGGTCTCCGGCGCCGCCTGGCGTCGCACGGCAGTGCTCGCGGGCATCCCGCGGATCGTCCCCGGCACGGCCGAGCTCTTCGTGCCGCAGATGCTCAACTTCGAGTCGGTGGACGGCGTCAACTTCCGCAAGGGCTGCTATCCCGGCCAGGAGGTGGTGGCGCGCAGCCAGTACCTCGGCAAGCTCAAGCGCCGGATGTTCGTCGCGCACGGCACCGGCGAGCCGCCCGCGCCCGGCAGCGACGTGGTGCCGGCGGCCGGCGGCGAACCCTGCGGGCAGGTGGTGCTCGCCGCGCCCGACGGTGCCGGCGGCTTCGACCTGCTGTTCGAGTCGCAGCTCGCCGCGGTCGAGGCCGGCCCGGTGACCGTGGCCGGCACGACGCTCCAGCCGTTCGCCCTGCCCTACCCGCTTAAGGCGATCGAGTGAGCCCGACGGCGCGCGACGCGACGGCGGCGCGGGTCGAGGTCTACGTCTGGTTCGAGGCCGATCCGGCCGACGACGCGCTCGTCGTCGCGGCCTTCCGGCGACTCGCCGACGGCATGGTCCGCGGCGGCTCGGAGGCCATCGCGGAAGCACCGCGGCTGCTGCGCCGTCCCGACCTGAAGGCCCGCGCGGACGGGCCGCGCGCCACGTGGATGGAGGTCTGGCCCGCGGTGCCGCGCCATGCGGTCGCGGGCTGGCTCGACCGGCTCGCGGCCGCGGCCGACGATGCCGGCGCGACCGCGCTGTCGCGCGGCGACCGACACGTCGAGGTGTTCGAGCCGGTGGCCGGATCCCGGTCGGGCGGCTGATCGGTCGCCGCGCGTCAGCCCAGGCGACGCCGCATCGTCCGGTGCGGCACGCCGGTGTCGTCGTACTCCGGTCCTTCGGCGACGAAACCGTGGCGCTCGTAGAACCCGATCGCCCGGACCTGCGAGGACAGCGTGACCTCACGGTCGCCGCGCTCGGCGGCGCAGCACACGAGGCGTTCGAGCAGCCGGCCGCCGACCCCGCCGCCGCGATGGGCGGGCAGCACCGCCATCCGGCCGATCCGCGCATCGGGCAGCAGTCGCCCGGTGGCCACCGGGCGCGTGCCGTCGTAGGCCACGGCGTGCAGCGACGCCGCGTCGTGGGCGTCGAACTCCTCGTCGAGCGGGAACCGCTGCTCGTCGACGAACACCGCGATCCTCACCGGCGATGCGTCGGCGCGAAGCGCCGCCCAGTCGCCGGTGACCAGCCGGGTCTCGGGGCGGCCGCTCAAGCCGGCTCGCCGACGAAGCCGCGGATCAGCGCGGCGACGCGGTCGGGCGCCTCGTGGGCCAGCCAGTGCGAGCAGTCGGGCAGGCGCTCGAGCGTGAGCTGGGGCACCACCGTCCCGAGCCCGTCGAGCAGCGCAGGCAGCAGCGCGTGGTCGCGCTCGCCCCAGATCACCAGCGTCGGCACCCGCACGGTGAAGTCCTTCGGATCGAGGTTCAGCCGCGCGGCGCCCGGGTCGTCGCCGATCGGCGGATAGAGCGGCGATGCACGGTAGTAGTTGCAGCCGCCGGTGATCGCACCCGGCCGGCCCCATGCCGCGTGGTAGGCGACGCGGGTCTCGGCGTCGAACCACGGCGCCGGCGAGACGCCGACGAAGAACCGGTCGAAGAGCGCGAAGTCGTCCTTCGCGAGCGCCTCCTCGACGCCCGGCCTGCGCAGCCAGTTCATGTAGTCGCTGGCGGCCTGCTGCGCCGGGTCGTGGGCGAGCAGTCGCGCGAACGGCACCGGATGCGGCGCGTTCAGGATCACCAGCTTCGAGACCCGCTCGGGCCTGGCGATCGCGAACGCCCAGGCGGCCGCGCCGCCCCAGTCGTGCGCGACCACCACCGCGCGCTCATGGCCCAGCGCGCGGATCAGCCCGTCGAAGTCCGCCACCAGCCGGTCGGCGCGGTAGGCCTTCACATCGTCCGGCTTGCTCGACAGGTTGAAGCCGCGCAGGTCCGGGGCCACCGCGTGCCAGCGGTCGGCGAAGGCCGGCAGCACGTCCTTCCACGCGTACCAGAACTCGGGGAAACCGTGCAGGAACAACATCAGCGGCGCACCGGGCGTGCCGGTCTCCGCGCAGTGCAGCCGGATGCCGGGCTGGACCTCGACGAAGCGGCCGGTGCGGATCGACGGGTCGACCGCGCCCATGCTCAGTCCGCCTTCCTCACCGCCACGTCGGGCTTGTAGGTGAACGGATCGGTGGGGTTGCGCCGCTGCACCACGTCCTGCAGGCGCAGCTCGATCGACGGCATCATCTTCTCGTGCGTGATCACGTAGAAGCGCTCGTCGCGGATCGCGTCGAAGGTCATGTCGGCGACCTGCTCGGCGGTGATCTTGCCCGAGGTGACCGCCTTGTCGAGCTGCGCCTTGAGCGCCTGCTGCGACGCGGTCGGCGGCGCCTCGTTCGCGAGGTCGGCCGGCCGGTTGCGGTCCGACGCATGGATGCCGGTCGGCACGAAGGCCGGGCAGAGCACCGACACGCCGACCTTCGCGTTCACCAGCCGCAGGTCGTGGTGCAAGGTCTCGGACAGCGAGACCACCGCGTGCTTCGACACGTTGTAGACCGCCATCATCTGCGGGTTCACCAGGCCGGCGACCGACGCGGTGTTGACGATGTGGCCCGGCTCGTCCTGCGCGAGCAGGATCGGCGTGAAGACGCGCACGCCGTGGATCACGCCCCAGACGTTCACGCCCAGCACCCATTCCCAGTCGCGGACCGAACTCTCCCAGGCGAGGCCGCCGACGGCGACGCCGGCGTTGTTGAACAGCAGGTGCGCACCGCCGTAGGCGTCCACGGTGCGCGCGGCGAGCCGCTCCATGTCCTCGGCCTTCGAGACGTCGGTCTTCTCGCCGAACACCCGCGCGCCCTGCCCTTCGAGCTCGGCGACCGTCGCGGCCAGCGCGTCGGCCTGCACGTCGGCCAGCGCGAGCTTCATCCCGAGCCTCGCGCCGATCCGCGCGAACTCGCGGCCGAAGCCGCTGCCCGCGCCGGTGATCACCGCGACCTTGCCTGCGAAGTCCTTCATCGTCCCGTTCCGTGTGTGCCGGTCACTGGTCGTAGCCGGGGTTGCGCCGGTCGAGCTTGCGCTTGAGCGCGGCGAAGACGAAGTCGGTGGGCAGCGCGTTGCGCTGGACGCCGACCGCGTGCCGGACGGTGTCCATCACCGGGGCGCCGACCTCGATCACCTCGCCGCCGGCGAGCGCGCCGACCTGCACCTGGCAGGCCGATTCGAAGGTGTACATCGCGAGGAAGGCCTCGCCAACCGTACGGCCGACCGTCAGCAGGCCGTGGTTGCGCAGCATCAGGTACGAGGCACCGCCGAGGTTCGCCTGCAGCCGCGCCTTCTCGTCGTCGCGGACGGCGATGCCCTCGTAGTCGTGGTAGGCGATCGACTGCAGCACCACGGTCGCCTGCTGCGAGATCGGCATCAGCCCGCGCTTCATCGCCGAGACCGCCACGCCCGCGCGGGTGTGGGTGTGCAGCACGCAGCCCGCATCCTCGCGGACCTCGTGGATCGCGCTGTGGATCACGAAGCCCGCCGGATTGACCTTGTACGGCGTGGGCATCAGCGGGTTGCACTGCATGTCGATCTTCACCAGCGACGACGCGGTGATCTCGTCGAACATCAGGCCGTAGGGGTTGATCAGGAAGTGGTGCTCGGGGCCGGGGATCTTCGCGGAGATGTGCGTGAAGACGAGGTCGTCCCAGCCGTGCAGCGCGATCAGCCGGTAGCAGGCGGCGAGGTCGACGCGCAGCTGCCATTCCTGTTCGGACACCTGCGAGCGGACGGAGGCCTGGGGGGCGTTCATGGTCGTTGTCTCCCTGTGTGCGTGGGGGGCGGGTCAGTCGAGCGAGACCAGCTGCTTGCCGAGGTTCTCGCCGCGGAGCAGTCCGATGAAGGCGGCGGGGGCGGCGTCGAGCCCGCGCGCGATCGTCTCCCGGTACTTCAGCGAGCCGTCGCCGACCTTCGCGGCGAGCTCGGCGAGCGCCGGCGGCCAGGCGTCGGGCACCTCGGAGACGATGAAGCCCTGGATCTTCAGCCGGCTGATGAGCACGGCGTTGAAGCGGTGGACCGGGATCGGCTCGTCGTTGTAGCCGGCGATCAGCCCGCAGACGGCGATCCGGCCGAAGGCGTTCATCCGGCCCAGCACCGCGTCGAGCACCGCGCCGCCGACGTTCTCGAAGTAGCCGTCGATGCCGGCGGGGGTGGCGGCGGCGAGGTCGGCCTCGAGCCGGCCGGCCTTGTAGTCGACGCAGGCGTCGAAGCCGAAGCCCTCGACGACCAGCCGGCACTTGTCCGCGCCGCCGGCCACGCCGACCACGCGGCAGCCCTTCGCCTTCGCGAGCTGGCCGACGACCGAACCGACCGCACCCGAGGCGGCCGAGACCACGACGGTCTCGCCGGCCTTCGGCTCGATGATCCGGTTGAGGCCGACCCAGGCGGTGACGCCGGGCATCCCGGCCACGCCCAGGTAGGCCTGCATCGGCACGCGCGAGGTGTCGACCTTGCGCAGCCCGGTGCCGTCGGACAGGCCGATCTCCTGCCAGCCGAAGCCGCCGACGACGACGTCGCCCTTGGCGAACTTCGGATGCCGGCTCTCGACGACCTCGCCCACCGTGCCGCCCACCATGGTCTCGCCGATCGCCTGCGGCTTGCGGTACGACTTGCGGTCGTTCATCGCGCCGCGCATGTACGGGTCGAGCGACAGGAAGCGGTTGCGGACCAGCAGGTGGCCCTCGGGGACCGTCGGAGCCTCGACGGTCTCCAGGCGGAAGTGTTCGGGCCTGACCGCGCCGTCGGGGCGGGCGGCGAGGACGATGCGGCGGTAGGTGGTCATGGTCTCCTCTGTCTGCTGGGTTCGTATCGCTCGTTACGACCTTCGATCGTCAGGCATCCGACGGCTTCTGCGTCGATCCGCTCCTGGGCACCCACAGCTTGAACGTGCCGCTCGCCCGCGCCACCAGCCCGCCCCGCTCGTCGCGCATCTCGCCCTCGCAGAACATCAGCGAGGTGGCCTTGTGCACGCACTCGGCCCTGGCAACGAGCCGGCCCGCCCCGGGCCGGATGAAGCTCGTCTTCATCTCGACGGTGATGGTGTTGACCGGCGCGTCGTAGTCGTCGGTGTGCGCGGCGCGGCCCGCGATCGCGAGCGCCGCGTCGAGCACGGTCATCACCACGCCGCCGTGCGCGACCTGCATCGAGTTGCAGAGCTCGGGCCGCACGGTGATCGCGAGTTCGGACCGTCCCTGGCCGAAGGCGACCAGCTCGACGCCGAGATGGTCCAGGAACGGGATGCGGCGCCGTTTTCCGTCGGGGAACTGCATGTCGAGGCGGGCCCGGGCCGTCACGCCGACATCACGCCGCCGTCGACGGCGAGGATCTGCCCGGTCACGTGGCGACCCGCGTCGGAGCACAGCAGCAGCGCCGGGCCCTTCAGGTCCTCGGGGCCGCCGAGCCGGCCGAGCGGCGCGTGCGCGGTCAGCTCGTTACCCACCTTGGCCAGGAGCCCCCGGGTCATCTTGGTCTCGAAGAACCCCGGTGCCAGCGCGTTGACGTTGATGTTGTGCTCGCCCCATTCCGCCGCCAGCGTGCGGGTGAAGTTCACCAGCGCGCCCTTGGTGGTGTTGTAGCCGATCATCTCGCCCTCGTCGGGCCGGTTGCCACGCAGGCCGGCGATCGACGCGATGTTGAGGATCGAGCCGCGTTTCCTCGGCAGCATCGAGCGCTTGCCGATCGCCTGGGTCAGCAGGAACACGCCGGTGAGGTTCACGTTCAGCAGCTTGAGCCACGCGTCGAACGGATAGTCCTCCATCGGCGCGGCCCAGTTGGCACCGGCGTTGTTGACCAGGATGTCGACGTGGCCGAGCCGCGCGAGCGCGGCGTCGACGAAGGCCGAGACCGACTCGGGCTTGCCCATGTCGCCGGGGATCGCGGAGGCGGTCACCCCCATCGCGGACAGGTGCGCGACCGCCTGCTCGAGCTCGTCGGCCTTGCGTGCGGTCAGCAGCACCTCCGCGCCCATCTCGCCGAGCGCCTCGGCGATCTGCAGGCCGAGGCCGCGCGATCCGCCGGTGACGATCGCCTTGCGGCCGGTGAGGTCGAACAGCTGACGGACGGACATCGGGACTCCTGGTTTCGGGTTCGTCGGGAACGGACGCGGTTCGGTGGCGACGCGGGGCCGCGTCGGCTCAGAACCAGGCGTCCTTCATGTCGAGGGTGGTGGTGTCGATCGAGTCGAGCAGGTCGAGCATCGGGCCGATCCGGGGCAGCTCCCAGCGGAAGAAGTACCGGGCCGCCTGCCGCTTGCCGGCGTAGAAGTCGCGGTCGGCGTCGGACGCGGGCTCGGCCGCCTGCGCGACCAGCGCCTGCTCGAGCCACTGCCAGGCGACGACCAGGTGGCCGAAGGCCTCGAGGAACACCGCGGCATTCGCGAGCGTGACGTTCAGGTCGCCGACCGCGTGCAGCTTGCGCACGGAGGCGAAGACCCGCGACGCGGCGGCCGCGAGCTGGCGGCCCATCGCGGCGAGTTCCTCGCCGTCGGCGCCCTGCGACGCGCGCGCCGCGGCGCGGGACGCGCAGTCCTCGACCTCGCCGGCGAAGAGCATGGCCGCCTTGCCCTGCCCGATCGTCATCTTGCGGCCAAGCAGGTCCAGCGCCTGGATGCCGTGCGTGCCTTCGTGGATCGGGTTGAGCCGGTTGTCGCGGTAGAACTGCTCGACGTCGTAGTCGCGGGTGTAGCCGTAGCCGCCGTGGACCTGGATCGCGAGCGAGTTCGCCTCCAGGCACCACTGCGACGGCCAGGACTTGACGATGGGTGTCAGCAGCTCGAGCAGCCAGGTGGCGCGCTCGCGCTGCGCGGCGTCGCCGGTCTGCTCGTCGTCGACCAGCCGTGCGCAGTAGAGGCACAGCGCGAGGCCGCCTTCCGCATAGGCCTTCTGCGCGAGCAGCATGCGGCGCACGTCGGCGTGCTCGACGATCGGCACCTGCGTCGCGGCCGGGTCCTTCGCCTGCGGATGCCGCCCCTGCGGCCGGGTCCGCGCGTAGTCGAGCGCATGCAGGTAGCCGGTGTAGCCGAGGCAGGCGGCGCCGAGGCCGACGCCGATCCGCGCCTCGTTCATCATGTGGAACATGCAGGCCAGGCCGCGGCCCGGCTCGCCGACCAGCCAGCCGATCGCGCCCGCCTCGCCTCCGGGCCTGAACCGCCCTTCCCCGAAGTTCAGCAGCGTGTTGGTCGTGCCGCGGAAACCCATCTTGTGGTTGAGCCCGGCGAGCGTCACGTCGTTGCGCTCGCCGACCGAGCCGTCGTCGTTCAGCAGCTTCTTCGGCACGAGGAACAGCGAGATGCCCTTCGTGCCCGGGATCGGCTTGCCGTCCGGCCCGGGGATCTTCGCGAGCACCAGGTGGACGATGTTCTCGGTCAGCTCGTGCTCGCCGCCCGAGATCCACATCTTGTTGCCGAACAGCCGGTAGCTGCCGTCCGGCCGCGGCTCCGCGCGCGTGCGGATGTCCGACAGCGACGAGCCCGCCTGCGGCTCGGACAGGCACATCGTCCCGTAGAAGCGGCCCGACAGCAGTGGCGGCACCCAGGTCGCCTTCTGCTGCGCCGTGCCGTGCGCGAGCAGCAGGTTCGCGTTGCCCTGCGTCAGGAACGGATAGCCGACGCCGGCCACGCTCGCCGCGTTGAACCAGGCGAAGCAGGCCTTCGCGACCGAGACCGGCAGCTGCATGCCGCCGTGCTCGAAGTCGTTGCCGGCGGCCAGCAGCCCGGCCTCGTTGAACACCGCGAGCGCGGCCTTCAGCGGCGCGGGCGTGTGGACCCGCTCGCCGTCGAAGGTCGGCTCCTCGGCGTCGAGCAGCTTGTTGATCGGCTTGAAGTGGTCGGTGGCGATCTTCTCGCTGGTCTCCAGCGCCGCGTCGAAGGTCTCGCGCGAGTGGTCCGCGTAGCGCGACCGCGCGCACAGCGCCTCGACGTCCAGCCATTCGTACAGCAGGAACGCGAGGTCCCGCGGGTTCAGCAGCTTCGAGTCCACGGTTCCGTCCTCCTTCGTGCCGAGGCGACGCTCAGCGCGTCGCCTCGACGATCATCCGGGCGGCCAGGTACAGCCGCGGCTCGACCTTGTCGAGGTCCACCCATTCCTGCTTCGCGTGGAAGCCCATGCCGGGCATGCCCAGGCTCTCGAGCACGCCGGCGCGTCCGCCCGCCTGGGCATAGCCGGCATCGGTGCCGCCGCCGGTGCCCGGCACCACGAACAGCTCGCGGCCCAGCTCCGCGTAGATCGCCTTCGCCTTGGCGACCAGCGCGTCGGTCTTCGCGTCGCCCTTGAAGGCCGGGCGGTTGATCTCGATGCGGAAGCTGACCTCGGTGTCGGGAATCCGCTTCTTCGCGATCCGCTCGCGCGCCGCGTCCTCCAGCGCCTTCAGCCCGGCCATGTCCACCATCCGGATGTCGGCGGTGGCGGTGGCCGCGTCGGGGATCACGTTGCGCTTGTCGCCGGCCTGCGAGACGGTCCAGTGCAGGCTGGTGCCCCGGGCCGGGTCGGACAGGTCCGAGAGCTGCAGGATCTGGTGCGAGAGCTCCACCAGCGCGTTGCGGCCGGCGGCCGGTTCGACGCCGGCGTGCGCCGCTCGGCCCTTGACCTCCAGGATGCCGTTCGCGGTGCCCGAGGCGCCGGTGAGCACCGAGTCGCGGATCGCCAGCGTCGGCTCGAACGACAGCACGGTGTCGTGCTCGCCGGCGAGCTTCTGGATCGTCGGCCCCGAGCCGCGCGAGCCGACTTCCTCGTCGGGGTTGAAGAGCACCGTCAGGCGTCCCCAGCCGTCGAAGCCCGCGTCCTTCAGGATCTGCAGCGCGTGCAGCATCAGCGCGATGCCGCCCTTCGAGTCGCCGACGCCCGGCCCGTAGAGCCGGTTGCCGTCGATGCGGACCGGCTCGCGGGCGAGCGTGCCCGGCACGTAGACGGTGTCGTAGTGCGCGATCAGCATCACCGACCGGCTGCCGCGCCCGTCGAAGCGGCCGATCACCATGTTGCCGACACCCGGGTCGACCTTCGTCTGGGTGACCTCGGCGCCGAGCGCCCGCAGCCGCGCCGCCAGCAGCCGGGCCGCCTCGTTCAGGCCCGGCTCGTGCCCCGAGCCGGTCTCGATGCGGGTCAGCGCCTGCATCGTCTCGATGGCGGCCGCGCGTTCCTTCGCGACCGCCGCCTTGAGCGCCGCCGGCGTCGGCTGCGCCGCGGCCCCGAGGGGCCACGACACCAGCGCCGCCGCGGCGAGCGCCACGCCCGCGAGGGCGCGCTTCCCGCCGAGGCCGCCCACGGTCAGGCGATCTCGAAGAGACCCGCCGCGCCCATGCCGCCGCCGATGCACATCGTGACGACGCCGAGCTTCGCGCCGCGGCGCTTGCCCTCGATCAGCAGGTGGCCGGTCAGCCGCTGGCCCGACACGCCGTACGGATGGCCGACCGCGATGGCGCCGCCATCGACATTCAGCCGCGCGGGATCGATC
>JBAXJZ010000044.1:0-14196 GCA_037137595.1 Burkholderiales bacterium
CCCACGCGGTCGTCGGCTGCCATGCCGAGCCGAGGCGGCTGCCGGTGGCCGCCCACGAATACGTGGCCTACGTCACGCTGTTCGCGACGATGGATCCGTCGCTGCGGTCCGCGATCCTCGCGACCTTCCCGGGCGCCGTCTTCGGGACGGCCGCGCAGATCGGCGACCTCGCCCACACCGCGGATCCGAACCGCTTCGGCGTGGCGTCCTGGCGGCATTACCTGAGGGTCCGCGACCGGGACGGCTGGCTCAGGCGCGTCGTCGCGGGCGAGGCGATCCCGGAGCCGGGCGAGGATCCCGACGCGTCGGCGAGATGATCGGCGAGGGGGCGCGCCCGGCTCGCGATGCGACGACGCGTCGTCGACGATACGGGCCCGTGCTGCCGGGCGGACGTTTCCGCTGAAACGTCCGGGGCAGGCCCCTCAGCGCTCCAGAGCGTCCTGCCGGCCCCGATCGCGTGGCCCCTCATCGCGCCCACGATCGGGATCGGCGACTCCAAGACGGCCCGACGGGAGGCCGAGCCCGAGGCGAGCGCCGAGGCGAGCGCGGCGCCGATGTCGGGGTCGAGCACGGACCTCGTCCATCCATGCGTTGCAAGCGCCGTCGCCTTGGGGTCGAATGCACGCCAGCCTCCGCGTCCCTTCCCTTTCAGGAGCCTTCATGACCCTGCCTCGGACCGTCCGCGCCCTGACCGCCTCCCTGATGCTCGTCGGCCTGAACGCCGTCGCGCAGACCACGCCGCCCGCCTGCCCGTTCAAGCCCGACGACCTCGCGAAGCACTTCGGCGTGGGGTTCGGGGCCGGCGTCGAGGAGCCCGGCATCGGAGGCACCTCGTGTGCCTACCGGACCCAGGGCGGCTCGATGGCCAAGGGCACCGAGTTCACGATGTGGGTGCTGATCATCCGGCCCGGCGGCGACCAGGACATGATCCGCACCATGGCGGCGGGCGGCCCGAAGGCACGCTTCGAGCCGATCGCGGGCGACCCGGATGGGGCCGCGCGCGTGGTCAGCCCGGTGAACGACAGCCTCGCCGACATCAGCTACAGGCGCGCCGGCCACGTGGTGTTCGTGCGGGCCTCGGGCCAGGGGCGCGACAACAAGGACGCGATGGTCGGCCGCCTGCTGAAGCTGCCCCGGCTGCCCTGATCCCGCGCGCGCCGCCCGGTGGCGGGGCTATCTCGGCGGCGAACCGGACGCCTGCTTCTGCAGGAAGCCGTCGAGCCAGTGGGTGCAGGACGCCATGCCCCGTGCGTAGAACGCGGACTCGCGGGCCGGGGCCTGCCGCGCGAGGTGCCCGGCGGCCCACGCCCGGCCTTCCAGGAAGCGGCCGTCGTCCTTGAGCTGCGGGTCTGCCGCGACGGGGATCATGAGGAAGGACAGCGCCCGCTGCCGCCACTCGAACGGGAACTGTTCCGGGTGTTCGGTGACGGCCGAGGCGAGCATGGAGCAGCTGCCCGACATCCATCGATCGCGGGCGCTCATGACCGACTCGTCGGCGACGGCCGCCGCCGCGTGACCGGCGATGACGATGCAGAGCACTCGAAGGATCGCCGGCATCTCGACCTCCACGACGGGCGGGCCTGCGCACGCCGACATCGGATGATGGAACGGATCCGGCGATGTGTCGCGGCCCACGATGGCGATACGACGGCGGACCGATCCCACGTCACGCGAAGGATGGACGTCCGGTCAGGGCTCCGCGCCGGACTTGCCCGACGTTCCGGTCGGCCTCGCTACCGCCGTCCGCCCAGATGGGCCGCCACCAGCGCGTTCGCGTGGCCGTGCCCCAGGCCGTGCTCGCTCTTGAGCCGGCTCACCAGTTCCATGTGCTTGAGCGGCCCGGCCTCCTCGAGCACCTTCATCCAATGTGCGATCGGCTGTCCGTAGGTCTTCTCGATGGACGGGAAGTAGGACGCCGGGCCGGTGACCTTGCCGGATGTCGCCATGCGGGACTCGCTGCGTGAAAGCTGCAACCCTAGCAGGAGCGGCCGCGTCGCGAGGCGCGGCTCGCCGACCCACCCGCACGACCGCAGCCTGCGCGACCGTCAGCCCCCGGGCGTGTGCATCGGCGGCATGTCGACGACGCGAAGCACCGCATTGGCCACCGCGCACAGTCGGACCCCGGCGGTCGCCTCGGTCTCGACCTCCACCGTCACGACGCACAGCGTCGCGCCGACCTGGATCGTCCGCGCCCTCGCGACGATCGCGGGCCCGCTCGCCGGGGCCAGGAAGTTGACGTGCAGATCGACGGTGACCGCGATCTTGCCCGTCGGCAGCGCGGTCGTCGCCGCCGCGCCCGCGGCATGGTCGGCGAGCCCGGAGACGATGCCGCCGTGGAAGAAGCCGTTGAACTGGAGCAGTTCGGGCTTCTTCGGGAGTGACATCTCGACGCGGCCGGGCTCGGCCGCGATGACCCGGACGCCGGCCGAGTGCGTGAAGCCGGTCAGTGCGGTGACCTGCCGGACGAGTTCGAGTGCGTTCATCGCGACCTCCATGGAACTGATGCGCCGCGGGATCCCGGAACCGGTCGACGGAGCTGCTGCGCCGCACCAATAGAGCCCCGCCCCCAATCGGCCGCCCGACCGTCCGGCGCCGATTGACATTCGGGGCCGACGCGGAAATAGTACGACCGTTCGCAAAAGAACGACCGTTCGTTTTTTTCCTTACGGCCCCGTCATCCATCGAGCCCGATGCGCAAAGGTGAACAGACCCGCTCCGCGATCCTCGCCGCCGCCTGCGAGCTGGCGGCGCGCGACGGCCTCGAAGGGCTGACCATCGGCGCGCTCGCCGAGCGGATGGGGATGTCGAAGAGCGGCGTGTTCGCGCACTTCGGTTCGCGCGAGGAACTGCAGATCGCGGTGCTGAAGGCCTACGAACAGCGCTTCGTCGAGGACGTGCTTCGGCCGGGCCTGGAGGCGCCGCGCGGGCTCGAGCGGCTGCGCGCGATCTTCGGCCACTGGCTGGACCGCACGGCGGTCGAGGCGGCCAGCGCCTGCATCTGGATCTCGGGCGCCACGGAGTACGACGACCGGCCGGGCTCGGTCCGCGACACGCTGGTCGCGATGGTCAAGTCCTGGCAGCGCGAGCTGGTCCGCGCGATCCGGCAGGCCGTCGAGACCGGCGAGCTGCGCGCGGACACGGATCCGGGCGAGCTGGTCTTCGACCTCTACGGCGTGATCCTCGTCCTTCACCACGACGCGCGGCTGATGGACAGCCCGGACGCGCCGGCCCGCGCGCGCCGCGCGTTCGACCGGCTCGTCGAGTCCTACCGCGCCCCGTCACCCGCGGCCCGTCGCGCCACCCGCGCCCAGGCGGCCCGTTCCCACTGAACCGGTTTTCCCAGGAGTACCGAAGATGCCCCAGTACACGCCCCCCCTTCGCGACATGCAGTTCGTGCTGCACGAGGTCCACGGCGCGATCGACGTCCTGCGCGAACTGCCGCCGCACTCGGACATCACCCGCGAACTCGCCGACCAGATCCTCGAGGAAGGCGGAAAGTTCTGCGCCGAGGTGCTGTTCCCCATCAACCGCTCGGGCGACGAGGAAGGCTGCACCTACGTCGGCGACGGCGTGGTGAAGACGCCCAAGGGCTTCAAGGACGCCTGGCAGAAGTTCAAGGACGCGGGCTGGCCCACGCTGACCTCGGACCCGGACTATGGCGGCCAGGGCATGCCGGCCACGGTCGGCATGGCCTTCCAGGAGATGATGAACTCGGCCAACCAGGCCTGGACGATGTACCCGGGCCTGACGCACGGCGCCTACGACTGCCTGAAGGAGCACGGCACCGACGCGCAGAAGGCGCTCTACCTGCCGCGCCTGGTCTCGGGCGAGTGGATGGGCACGATGTGCCTGACCGAGCCGCACTGCGGCACGGACCTCGGCATGCTGCGCACGAAGGCCGAGCCGAATCCGGACGGCAGCTTCGCGATCACCGGCACGAAGATCTTCATCTCGTCCGGCGAGCACGACATGGCGGACAACATCGTCCACCTGGTGCTGGCCCGGCTGCCGGACGCGCCGGTGGGCACGAAGGGCATCTCGCTCTTCATCGTGCCGAAGTTCATCCCGAACGCGGACGGTTCGCTCGGCGCGCGCAACGGCATCAAGTGCGGCCGCATCGAGGAGAAGATGGGCATCCACGGCAACGCCACCTGCGAGATGAATCTCGTGGGCGCGACGGGCTGGATGGTCGGCGAGGCCAACAAGGGCCTCAACGCGATGTTCGTGATGATGAACGCCGCGCGGATCGGCGTGGGCATGCAGTCGCTGGGCCTGATGGAAGTGGCCTACCAGAACTCGCTCGCCTACGCGAAGGACCGGATCCAGTCGCGCTCGCTCACCGGCCCGAAGGCGCCGGACAAGGCGGCGGACCCGATCATCGTCCACCCGGACGTGCGTCGGATGCTGCTCACGCAGAAGGCCTACACCGAGGGCTCGCGCTGCTTCGCGCTGTGGCTGGCGATGCAGGCGGACATCGCCCACTCGCACCCGGATGCGGACGAGCGCAAGGCTGCGCACGACCTGCTGTCGCTGCTGACGCCGATCGTCAAGGCCTTCATCACCGACAACGGCTTCCTCACCACCAACCTCGCGCTGCAGGTCTTCGGCGGCCACGGCTACATCCGCGAATGGGGGATGGAGCAGTACGTGCGCGACGCGCGGATCAATCTGATCTACGAGGGCACGAACACCATCCAGTCGCTGGACCTGCTGGGCCGCAAGGTGCTGGGCGACGGCGGCGCGAAGCTGCGGACCTTCGGCAAGCTGATCACCGACTTCGTCGAGGAGCACGGCACGGACGAGGACCTCGCCGAGTTCGTGAACCCGCTCGCCGAGCTGGGCGACAAGTTCACGAAGTTCTCGATGGAGCTCGGCATGAAGGGCATGGGCAACGCCGACGAGGTGGGCGCGGCCGCGGTCGACTACCTGCGGGTGGCCGGTCACCTGGTGCTGTCGTATTTCTGGGCGAGGATGGCGAAGGTCGCGATGGACCGGGTCAAGGCCGACGGCGACGCGGTGGATCCGTTCTACAAGGCGAAGCTCGCCACCGCGCGCTTCTACTTCGCGAAGCTGCAGCCCGAGACGGCCGCGGCGATGCGCAGCGCGCGCGCCGGCGCGGCCACGCTGATGGCGCTCGAGCCCGAGCTGTTCTGACCGCACGACCCACGACGAGGAGACGCGAGATGCGAACGATCCTGCGCAGCGCCGCCTTCGGCGCCACCCTGGCCGGCCTGGTGTTCGGGCCGGCCGCCCACGCCCAGGGCATCGACACGCCGGTGGGCCTGTGGAAGAACATCGACGATGCGACCAAGCAGCCCAAGGCCCTGATCCGCATCATCGAGCAGGGCGGCCAGCTGATCGGCCGCATCGAGAAGGTCCTCACCGACAAGCCCGACGCGGTCTGCGAAGCCTGCACCGACGACCGCAAGGGCAAGCCGGTCCAGGGGATGACGATCCTCACCGGCCTGAAGAAGGACGGCGAGGAATGGACCGGGGGCGAGATCCTCGATCCGAACAACGGCAAGGTCTACAAGGCCAAGGTCAAGCTGGTCGACGCCGGCCGCAAGCTCGACCTGCGCGGCTACATCGGCGTGCCGATGATGGGCCGCACGCAGACCTGGATCCGCGAGCAGTGACCCCCGGGTCCCCGCTCCCCACCCCGAACACCACGGAGTCACCATGACATTCATCGTCCGCAAGGTCGCCGTCCTCGGCGCCGGCGTGATGGGCGCGCAGATCGCCGCGCACCTGGTCAACGCGAAGGTCGACGTGCTGCTCTACGACCTGCCCGCGAAGGACGGCGACAAGAGCGCGATCGCGAGGAAGGCGATCGAGGGCCTGAAGAAGCTGAGCCCCGCGCCGCTGGGCCACCCGGACCTCGCGTCCTTCATCGTCCCCGCCAACTACGAGGACGACCTGGCCGCGCTCGGCCAATGCGACCTGGTGATCGAGGCGATCGCCGAGCGGATGGACTGGAAGCACGACCTGTACCGCAAGGTCGCCCCCGCGCTCGGAGCCCACGCGGTGTTTGCCTCGAACACCTCGGGCCTGTCGATCACGGCGCTCGCCGAGGGCTTCGACGAGGCGCTGAAGAAGCGCTTCTGCGGCGTGCACTTCTTCAACCCGCCGCGCTACATGCACCTGGTCGAGCTGATCGCCACGCCGTCGACCGATCCGGCGATCCTGGACGACCTGGAGACCTTCCTCACCTCCACGCTCGGCAAGGGCGTGGTCCGCGCGAAGGACACGCCGAACTTCATCGCGAACCGGGTCGGCACCTACGGGCTGCTCGCCACCTTCGCCGAGGCCACGAAGTTCGGGCTGTCGGTGGACGTCGTCGACGACCTGACCGGCGAGAAACTCGGCCGCGCGAAGTCGGGCACCTTCCGCACCGCCGACGTGGTGGGCCTGGACACGCTGTCGCATGTGATCGGAACGCTGCAGTCCACGCTGAAGGGCGATGCCTTCGACGCGGTCTACGCGACGCCGCCGGTGCTCAAGGCGCTGGTGGAGAAGGGCGCGCTCGGCCAGAAGGCGGGCGCGGGCTTCTACCGCAAGGTGGGCAAGGAGATCCAGCGGATCGACCCGGCCAAGGGCGACTACGTGCCCGCCGGCGCGAAGGCCGACGAGACGGTGGTGCGGATCCTGAAGAAGAAGGATCCGGCCGAGCGGATCAAGCTGCTGCGCGAGTCGAAGAACTCCCAGGCGCAGTTCCTGTGGTCGATCCTGCGCGACTCGTGGCACTACGCCGCGGTCAACCTCGAGACCATCGCCGACAACGCGCGCGACGTGGACCACGCGATGCGCTGGGGCTTCGGCATGAAGGAAGGCCCGTTCGAGGCCTGGCAGGCCGCGGGCTGGACGCAGGTCGCGCAGTGGATCGCCGAGGACGTCGCCGCGGGCAGCACGCTCGCGAACGTGCCGCTGCCCGGCTGGGTGCTCGACGGCCCGGTGGCCGAGCGCGGCGGACCGCACCAGACGGAAGGCTCGTGGTCGCCGTCGGCACGTGCCTTCGTCGGCCCGCGTGAACTGCCGGTCTACGCGAAGCAGCTCTTCCGCCAGTCGGTGAAGGGCGCGAACGCGCCGGACGCGAAGGTCGCGGGCACCACCGTGCACGAGGACGACTCGGTGCGGCTGTGGACGCTCGACGGCCGCGGGGTCGACGACGTGCTCGTCATGTCGATCAAGACCAAGGTCCATGCGATCGGCCCGGGCGTGATCGAAGGGCTGCTCAAGGGCCTGGACCTCGCGGAGAAGCAGTGCAAGGGCCTGGTGGTCTGGTCGCCCGACGAGCCGTTCTCGTACGGCGCCGACGTGCAGGCGATGGTGCCGGCCTTCATGCAGGGCGGTCCGAAGGCGATCGCCGAGCTGGTGAAGGGCCTGCAGGACGCGATGCTGCGGCTGCGCTACGCGCAGGTGCCCACCATCGCCGCGATCTCGGGCGTGGCCCTGGGCGGTGGCCTGGAGCTCGCGCTCTACTGCTCGAAGCGCGTGGTGGCGCTGGAGAGCTACATGGGCCTGCCGGAGATCGGCCTGGGCCTGCTGCCCGCGGGCGGCGGCCTGACCCACGGCGCGCGGTCGGCGGCCGAGGAGGCGCGCGCCGCGCCCGACGCCTACCTGCTGCACTTCCTCACCAAGTACTTCACGGCCGCCGCCACCGCGCAGGTCTCGAAGTCGGCGATCGAGGCGCAGCAGATGGGCTACCTGAAGGAGACGGACCGCATCGTCTTCAACGGCAACGAGCTGCTCTACCAGGCGGTCCGCGAGGCCCGGGCGATGCACGACGCCGGCTGGCGTCCGGCGCGCCGCGCCGCCTTCCGCGTGATGGGCCGCGCCGGGATCGCGACGATCACCGCGCAGCTGACGAACATGCGCGACGGCGGCTTCATCAGCGCGCACGACTACCACTGCGCGCGGACGATCGCCGAGTGCATCTGCGGCGGCGACGTCGACGCCGGCTCGATGGTCGACGAGGAGTGGGTGATGTCGCTGGAGCGCAAGGGTTTCACCGCGCTGCTGTCGCACCCCAAGACCCAGGAACGGCTGATGTCGATGGTCCAGACCGGCAAGCCGGTGCGGAACTGAGCGACGAAGGAGTGATGCAATGAGCAAGCAAGTCCAGGACGCCTACATCGTCGCCGCCTCGCGCACGCCGATCGGCAAGGCGCCGAAGGGCGCGTTCCGCAACGTCCGCCCCGACGACCTGCTGGTGCGCGCCATCCAGGCGTCGCTCGCGCAGGTGCCGTCGCTCGACCCGAAGACCATCGAGGACGCGATCGTCGGCTGCTCGTTCCCCGAGGGCGAGCAGGGCGCCAACATGGCACGCCTCGGCGTGCTGCTCGCCGGCCTGCCGAACACGGTGGGCGGCGTGACGGTGAACCGCTTCTGCGCGTCGGGCCTGACGGCGCTCGCGATGGCGGCCGACCGGATCCGCGTCGGCGAGGCCGAGGTGATGATCGCGGCCGGCGCCGAGTCGATGAGCCTGATCCCGATGAGCGGCAGCAAGCCCTCGTTCAACCCGAAGGCCTTCGAGAAGGACGAGAACGTCGGCATCGCCTACGGGATGGGCCTGACCGCCGAGAAGGTGGCCGCGCAGTGGAAGGTCTCGCGCGCCGACCAGGACGCGTTCTCGCTGGAGTCGCACCGCCGCGCGCTCGCCGCGCAGGCCGCCGGCGAGTTCGCCGACGAGATCTGCCCGGTGGAGGTCGTCGAGCGCTTCCCGGACCTGGCGAGCGGCCAGGTCGGCACGAAGACCCGCACGGTGAGCCTCGACGAGGGCCCGCGGCCCGACACCTCGATCGAGGGCCTGGGCAAGCTGCGCCCGGTGTTCGCCGCCAAGGGCAGCGTGACCGCCGGCAACAGCTCGCAGACCTCGGACGGCGCGGGCGCGCTGATCGTGGTCTCCGAGAGGATCCTCAGGCAGTTCGACCTGAAGCCGCTCGCGCGCTTCGTGTCGTTCTCGGTCCGTGGCGTGCCGCCGGAGATCATGGGCATCGGTCCGAAGGAGGCGATCCCCGCGGCGCTGAAGTCGGCCGGCCTCTCGCAGGACGACCTCGGCTGGATCGAGCTCAACGAGGCCTTCGCCGCGCAGGCGCTGGCGGTGATCCGCGACCTCGGGCTCGACCCGGCGAAGGTCAACCCGATGGGCGGCGCGATCGCGCTCGGCCACCCGCTCGGCGCCACCGGCGCGATCCGCTCGGCCACCGTGGTGCACGCGCTGCGCCGTCGCAACCTGAAGTACGGGATGGTGACGATGTGCGTGGGCACCGGCATGGGCGCGGCCGGCATCCTCGAGCGGATGTGACCCGCGGCGGGCGGCGAGCGTTCGCTGCCCGCGCCCGACCCTCCGGCCCGATCCGGGCCGGAACGCTCAGCCCGGCGGATCCCGCGGCGGCCCGTCGCGGCCGACGACCTCGTCGATCCGCCTGAACGCCGCGCGCAGGAACGCCATCTGCCGCTCCGCCTCGCGGCATGAATCGCACATCAGCAGGTGCCCGGCCAGCCGCAGCCGCGAGCCGGCGGGCAACGGGCCGTCGAGCCGGTCGCTGAGCAGCCGCGTGGCGCGCCGGCAGCGGATCTCGGCGCTCATGCGGACGCCCCCGAGAACCAGCCGGTGCCCAGGCATTCGCGCAGCTGCATCCGCGCGCGGTAGAGCATGATCCGCAGGTTGCCGTCGGTGATCTCGAGCTCCGCGCAGATCTCGACGGGCTCGAGCTCGAGCCACTCACGCATCATGAACACCCGCGAGAGGCGCGCCGGCAGGCGTTCGACGCAGACCTGCAGCACGTCGAAGAACTGGCGCTGCTCGAGGCTGCGCTCGGGCGAGGCCCAGGGCTGCGGCGGCTCCACCCAGTGCCCGTCCGCGTGGAACAGCGCGTCGATCGCGTCGGCGGCGCTCGTCTCCTCGTTCTCGTCGTACGACATCTCCCGGCGGCGGCGGCGGACGGTATCGATGATCTTGTGCTTCAGGATGCCGGTGGCGTACGTCTGCAGCGAGCTGCGCTGCTCGAAGGCCTGCGGCCGCTCCAGCAGCGCGAGCATCGTCTCGGACACCACGTCCTCGGCGAGCGCGTCGTCGCGCAGCTGCAGGCGCGCGAACTTCAGCAGCGGGCGTCGGAGCGCGTCGAGCGCTTCGTCGGGGATCATCGGATCTCAGCACGATCGGGGCACGGCGGGAGTGTAGGCGGAGACGGTGAGATCGGCGTCGTCCGAGCCCGCGTCGCGTGGCGCCGTCGCCGCGATCCGGCCGCGTCCGCGCAGCGCCGCGACGCGCGGCGACGCGAGGTCCAGCCAGGTGAGCACGTCGATGGTGCGGAACTCGCGGTCGATGGCCGGCGGGCCGCAGACCTTCGCGCCGAGCGCGAGGTAGGCGCCGAGCAGCCGGGGGATCGCGACGCCGCCGGGCGCCGGGTCGTCGATCGCGCAGCGGTGTGCCGCGACCGGCGAGGTCCGCCACGCGGGCGGCGCGAGCGCGGGCTGCAGCGTGCGCCACGCGGCCGCGCCGATCCGTTCGTCCTGCGCGGTGAACGAGCTGCAGCCGATCAGGTAGCGCACGCCGCGGTCGCCCGCCCAGTCGGCGATGCCGCGCCACAGCAGGTTGAGCACCGTGAAGTTCCTGTGACGCACGGCGATGCAGGCGCGACCGAGCTCGCCGATCCGCGCGCGTTCCGACTCGAAGGGCGCGAGGTCGAACTCGCGGGCGCAGTAGTAGCCGGGGGCGATCGCGGCCCGCGTGCCGGTCTGCAGGCGGTAGGTACCGATGACGTCGCCGCTGCGGCAGTCCTCGACGACGAGGTGATCGCAGGCCGCGTCGAACTCGTCGGCATCGAGGCCGGTGTCGTACGACGCGGCCAGTCCTTCGTCGAGCTCCAGGTTGAAGACCTCGAAGCGCAGGCGCTGCGCGGCGCGCAGGTCCGCGGGGGAGTCCGCGAGCCGGAGTCGGTACTGGGCGCGGTCGGGGGCGGTCGCGGGACTCGGAACGGAGGTGGGCATCATCGGAGCGGTCGGGGGGAGGCGGCGTCGAGCCGCGGCGAAGGGTCAGTCGAACCGGATCGGGGTCTGTTACGGCGGCGCCGTAACAACCCGTCCGATGCGTCGACTGACCCCCGGGAGCCGGTTCCGGATGCGAGGCATCGATCGCTCCGAGGACCGTGTCCATGACCGAACCGACCCACCCCCTGCCGCCGCCGCATCGATCCCGCGACCTCCCGGGGCGCGTCCGCGGTCGCCTGCGCAGCGCCCTCGGCGTCGCGCTGGTGGCGGCGGGCTGCATGCCGCCGCGACCGGTGTCCGACGTGTCGCAGGGCGAGCCGCTGCGTGCCACCGTCCGCGTCGGCGCGCCGCTCGACATCGAGCTCGGCCTGCTGCGCGGCGGCCGGCCCGGCGCGCCGCGGGTGATCCTCGTGCACGGCACGCCGGGCGACGCGAACGGCTGGATCGACCACGTGCTGCGGCCGTCGGCCGACATGGACGTGATCGCGATCGATCGTCCGGGCTTCGGCCGCAGCGGCCCCGAGGGCGCGCTGCCGCGGCTGGCCGACCAGGCCGCGGCGGTCGCCGCGCTGCTGCCCGACGACGGCTCGCGCGCGGTGCTGCTCGGGCATTCGCTCGGCGGGCCGGTCGTCGCGCGCGTCGCCGCCGACCATCCGGACCGCGTGTCGGCGGTGGTGCTGCTCGCCGCGGCGCTCGACCCCGCGCTGGAGACGATCCACCCGATGCAGCGCGTGGGCGCGTGGCCGCCGGTGAGCGCGATGCTGCCGCGCGCGATCCGCAACGCGAACGTCGAGCTGATGGACCTCAAGCCCGAGCTCGAGGCGCTCGGCCCGATGCTGGCCACGATCCGCGCGAAGGTGGTGATCGTGCACGGCACGGCCGATCCGCTGGTGCCGGTGGCGAACGTCGACTACGCGCAGGCCCGGCTGACGGGCGCGCGCTGCGTGCGCACGACGCTGCTCGAGGGCGCCGACCACTTCCTGCCGTGGAACGCGTTCGACGTGGTGCAGCGCGCGCTGCGCGAGGCGCTGGAGCCGGCATGCTGATCGACTGGCACGCGCTCGCCGCGCCGCTCGTCGCGGCGCTCGACGGCATGGGCAGCCCCGCGACGATCGCGGTGGCGCTCGCGCTCACCACGCTGCTGGTGGAGGACGTGGCGATCGCCGCCGGCGTCGCGCTCGCCGCGCAGGGCGCGATCTCGTGGCCGCTGTCGTTCGCGGCGGTGGGCGGCGGCATCGCCGCCGGCGACCTCGGGCTGTACGCGCTCGGGCTGGGCGCCACGCGCTTCCCGCTGCTGCGGCGCTACGACCTCGTCGGACGCTTCGGCTCGACCCGCGACGCGCTGGTGCGGGGCCTGCCGGGCGCGGTGCTGCTCGCACGCGTCGTGCCGGGCCTGCGTCTGGTCACCTACACCGCCTGCGGCGCGCTGCGGGTGCCGCTCGCGCGCTTCTGCGCCTGGGTCGCGATCGCGGTCACCGCGTGGACGGCGGGCCTGTACGCGCTCGCCCACGCGGTCGGCCACACGCTCGCCGAGCGCTTCGGCGTGCCCGCGCCGATCGCGGTCGCCGCGCCGATCGTGCTGATCGCCTTGGCCATTCCCGTCGCGCGTCGCGTGCGCGCGCGGTCCCGTGTCACCTCCGTTCCCGAACCGCCCCCCACCGAGCCCCGACCGTGATGACCGAATCGATGTCGACCCCCCTCCCCATGGGCCCGTCCGCGCCCGCCGCCGACGGCCCGGCGTACGCGCAGCCGCACCGCGGCATGCCGCCCTTCGACGACAGCGGGCCGCCGCTCAGCTTCTTCGAGTTCTGGCCGATGTGGGCCTTCTATCCGCCGGTGGCCCTCTACGCGGGCTGGCTGATGCTGCGCCACCGCGGCGTGCTGCTGCCCACCGCCGCGAACCCGTCGTTCCCCGGCGGCGGCTTCTTCGGCGAGAGCAAGGCACGGATCCTGGCGCTGGCGGTGAAGCACCTGCCGGAGTGGGTCGCGCCCTTCGTGCGCGTCGACCGGCCGCCGGCCGGACGGGCGGACGCCGACCGCGAGCGCGATGCCGCGCTCGCGCGGCTCGCCGGCGCGGGCCTCGCGCTGCCGGTGGTCGCGAAGCCCGACCTCGGCTGCCGCGGCGCGGGCGTGAAGCTCGTGCGCACCGCGGAGGACCTGCGCGCCTACATCGCGGGCTTCCCGGCGGACGCCTCGTTCGTGCTGCAGCGGCTCGTGCCGCACGAGGGCGAGGCCGGGATCTTCTACTGCCGCGAGCCGGGCGAGGCGACCGGACGCATCGTGTCGATCACGCTGAAGTACTTCCCGTACGTACGCGGCGACGGCCGCCGCACGCTGCGCGAGCTGATCCTCGCCGACCCGCGGGCCGGCCGACTGTCGCACCTCTACCTGGGTCGCCACGCGGCGCGGCTCGACACCGTCCCGGCGGCGGGCGAGCTGGTGCGGCTCGCCTTCGCCGGCAGCCACAGCCGCGGCGCGATCTTCCGCGACGGCACGCACCTGGTGACCGAGGCGATGCAGGCGCGCTTCGAGACCCTCGCGCGCAGCCTGCCCGAGTTCCATTTCGGGCGCTTCGACATCCGCTTCGAGTCGTTCGCCGAGGTGCAGCAGGGGCGCGGCTTCACGATCGTCGAGATCAACGGCGCGGGCGCCGAGAGCACGCACATCTGGGATCGGCGCACCGGGCTGCTGAAGGCGTGGCGCGACCTGATGCGGCAGTACCGCGCGCTGTTCCGGATCGGCGCGGCCAACCGCGCGCGCGGCTTCGCGCCGATGGGCTTCGCGGAATTCGTCCGCGACTACCGGCGCGAGAAGCGGCTCACCCCGCTCTATCCGTCGACCGACTGACGCGGTCCGCGCGCGATCGGCGCGTCCTTGCACGCGCCGCGTAACACGGCGCGTGCAACGACGACAGACGTGCATGGGGCCGATGTCCGGCTCCGCCCCCGACCCCCCAGGTGCCCACCATGTCCATCCTGCTCCGCCGCCGCCGTGCCGTCGTCGCCGCGATGTTCGCCCCCGCGATCGTCCCCGCCCTCGTCCCCTCGCTCGCGTCCGCCGCCGAGCCGCCGATCAACACGCTGAAGAACAGCTTCTTCGGCGGCCGCACCGACACCGCGATCAACGGCTACGACGCCGTCGCCTACCACCTGCAGAACCGTCCGGTGAAGGGCGACGACCGCTTCGTCCACGAGTGGATGGGCG
>JBAXJZ010000045.1:0-14099 GCA_037137595.1 Burkholderiales bacterium
CGACGGCGCCCGCGAGGCACACGGCCTCGCGCACGGCCGCACGCGTCGCGCCTTCGTGCCCGGCCGCCTCGCGCAGGCCGCGAGCGCGGGCAGCCTGCGCGCCGTGCTCGCGGTGGGTGCGCTCGGCAGCGAGGCGGCGGCCGCCCGCGCGATCGCGATCAGCCAGCCGGCAGTCCACCGCGCGCTCCAGGCGCTCGAGCACCTGGCCGACGTGCCGCTCTTCCTGAAGTCGGTCCGCGGCACGCGGGCGACCGAGTCGGGCGAGGCGATGCTGCGTCGCGTGAAGCTCGCGCTCGCCGAGGCGCGTGCGCTCGAGGCGGAGATCGACGCCTGGCGCGGCACGATCCGCGGCCGCGTGGTGGTGGGCGCGCTGCCGCTCACCGTCTCGCTGCTGCTGCCGGGCGCGATCGAGGCGCTGCTCGAGCGCCACCCCGAGGTGGCGGTGACCGTGGTCGACGGTACCTACGAGAGCCTGATGCGGCAGCTGCGCAGCGCCGACGTCGACCTGGTGGTGGGTGCGTTGCGGCCCGGCGCGCCCGCCGACGTGCGGCAGGAGGCGCTGCTCGAGGAGGACCTGGTCGTGGTGGCGCGGCCGGCGCATCCGTGCTTCGCGCGGCGGACCGTGGCACCCAGGGACCTGCTGCGCTGGCCGTGGATCCTGCCGCTGCCGGGCACGCCGGGGCACGCGGCGCTGCGGCGCGCGTTCGACGCACTGGGCCTGCCGCCGCCCGCGGGCGGACTGCTGGCCAACAGCCCCGGCTTCACCCGCGCGACGCTGGCCGACACCGACCGGCTCGCGATCGCCTCCCGCGGGCACGCGGACCTCGAGGCCCGCGCGGGCCGGCTGCGGATCGTGCCGGTCGCGCTGCCCGGCACGCGGCGCGCCATCGGCATGACGGCGCGCGCCATCGGCGACCCGTCGCCCGAGCTGGCCGCGCTGATGGAGCGGCTGCGCGAGGCCGCGACCCGCCACGCCTGAGGGGCCCGGCCTTCGTCGGGCGTCCGCGCGAGGGCTATGCCCCGAACGCATCGCCGGCGACGTAATGCGCGATGGTCGCGGATCGCCGCCGCGTGTCCAATCGACGCGGTCCGTCCCGTACCCGACAGGGAGTTCCCGCATGGCCCGGATCATCGGCGGCGTCGCCGTGTCCCACACCCCGACGATCGGCTTCGCCTACGACACCGGCAAGCAGGCCGACCCGGCCTGGGCGCCGATCTTCACCGCCTTCGAGCCGCTGCGCGCCTGGTTCCGCGAGAAGCGGCCCGACGCGCTGGTGTACGTGTTCAACGACCACGTCACCTCGTTCTTCTTCGACCACTATTCGGCGTTCGCGCTCGGCATCGACGACGCGTACGCGGTCGCCGACGAGGGCGGCGGCCCGCGCTCGCTGCCGCCTGCGCCCGGCGACCCGGCGCTCGCCGCGCACGTCGCGCGCAGCCTGGTGGCCGACGAGTTCGACCTGTCGATCTTCCAGGACAAGCCGCTCGACCACGGCTTCTTCTCGCCGATGTCGGTGCTGCTCGAGCGCGAGGACGGCCGCTGGCCGACGCGCATCGTGCCGCTGCAGGTGGGCGTGCTGCAGTTCCCCATCCCGAGCGCGCGCCGCTGCTACGCGCTGGGTGCCGCGCTGCGTCGCGCGATCGAGAGCTATCCCGAGGACATCGACGTCGCGGTGGTGGCCACCGGCGGGCTGTCCCACCAGGTGCACGGCGAACGCGCCGGCTTCAACAACCCCGACTGGGACCGGCGCTTCGTCGACCTGATCGAACGCGACCCGGCGCGGCTCGCGGCGATGACACACGCCGAGTACGCCGAGCTGGGCGGCCTCGAGGGCGCCGAGGTCATCATGTGGCTGGTGATGCGCGGCGCGCTGTCCGGCTCGGTGCGGCGCACCCATGCGTCGTACTACCTGCCCTCGATGACCGGCATCGCGACGCTGCTGCTGGAGAACGACGCGATCGATCCGCCGGGCGACGAGATCGCGCGGCACCGCGCGCACATGGACCGGCAGCTCGCCGGCATCGAGCGGCTGCAAGGCACCTATCCGTTCACGCTCGAGGCGAGCCGCAAGGCCTACCGGCTCAACCGCTACCTGCACCGGATGATCGAACCGGCGCACCGGCGCCGCTTCCTCGACGACCCCGAGGCCTCGTTCGCCGAGGCCGGCCTCACCGACGAGGAGCGCGACCTCGTGCGCCGGCGCGACTGGCGCGGACTGATCCACTACGGCGTCATCTTCTTCATGCTGGAGAAGCTGGGCGCCGCGGTCGGCACGTCGAACCTGCACCTGTACGCCGCGATGCGCGGCGAGTCGCTCGAGGACTTCATGAAGACCCGCAACACGCAGGTGGTCTATTCGGTCGCCGGCGGCGACGCGGCCACGAAGGCCGACTGGAACGGAGGCCCGCGATGACGGCCGCGCACCGCGCGCTGGCGATCGCGCTGGTCGCGTCGCTCGGCGCCTGCGGCGGCGGCGCCGCGACGTCCTCGGGCACGACGTCCGCGTCGACCTCGGGGACGTCGACCTCGGGCTCGACGACCACCACCACCACGACCACGACCACCACGACGACGACCGACACGTCCGCGACGACCCCGGCCGCGCTCGCCGCCAAGGCCGTCGACGCGGCGAACGCGTTCCGCGCCACGCTGACGACCGGCCAGCAGGCGAGCGCGCAGCTGTCGTGGGACCTCGCGACCGCGCGGCGCTGGTCCAACCTGCCCGCCTCGATGGTCGCGCGCAACGGCGTGGCCTGGAGCGCGCTGAGCGACACCCAGCGGGCCGCGGCGCGGACGCTGATCGAGACCGCGCTGGGCGCGACCGGCAACACGCTGCACCTGGGCCTGCAGGCGGCCGACGACGCGCTGGTGAGCCTGTACGGCGCGAACGCATCGTACGGCGCCGGCAACTACCACGTCGCGCTGCTGGGCACGCCGTCCGCCACCGGCTTCTGGGTCCTCCAGCTCACCGGCCACCACCTCACCTACAACATCGCGTTCTCGGGCGCGGCGAACGTCACCACGCCGATGTTCCTCGGCGTGGAGCCCCGCAGCGCGTTCACGCTGAACGGCACCACCTGGGATCCGATGCGGGCGCAGCGCACCGCAGTCGCCGACCTGGGCGCAGCGCTCCTCGCCTACCCGCAGGCGCTGCTCGCCGGCACCTGGACCGACCTGCTGTTCGGTGCCAACGGCAGCGGCGGCATCGACGGCACCTATCCGAAGGCCTACCCCACCGGCTCGAGCGGCCGGGGCGTGCCGGTGGCCAGCCTGTCGGCCGCCGACCGCACGAAGGTGGAGGCGGTGGTGCGCGCCTACGTGAACACCGCGGCCACCCCGTACGCCGCCGAGATCCTCGCCGCCTACCTGGACGCGACCGCGCTCGCGCAGACCTACGTGGCCTACGCCGGCGACGGCACGGTCGACCGCAGCGGCAACTACCTGCGCGTCGACGGACCCCGGGTCTGGATCGAGTTCTCGGTGCAGAACGGCATCATCGTGCGCAGCGACGTCCACTACCACTCGATCTGGCGCGACAAGGCCGGCGACTACGGCGGCCGGTGCTGCTCGTGACGCGCTCGGGCCCGCCCGGCACGCGGGCCGTGCGCCGCCTGCTGCGGCGGCTCGTGCTCGGGATCGTGCCGCTGCTCGCCGCGACGGCCGCGCTCGCGCATCCGATGCCCGAGAGCCGGCTGTGGATCGACACCGTGCCCGGCGGCGTCGAGCTGCTGCTGCAGCTGCCGCTCAACCGCCTCGAGCACGCCTACGGGACGCCGCTCGCCGACGCGCCGGCCGAGGTGCTCGCCCGTCACGGCGACGGCCTCGCGCGCTATCTCGCCGCACACGTGACCGCGGGCGACGACGACGCGCGCTGGTCGGCCGCGCCCGTCCGGCTCGAGGTGACCGGCAACGACGCGTCGGCCGAGCTGCAGGCGACGCTGCGCTTCGCGGCGCCGGCCGGCGCCGATCCGCGCGCACCGCGCCTGCGGGTCGACGCGATCGTCCACGAGGTCCGCACCCACCGGATCGTCGCCTTCCTGCGCAGCGACTGGGCCGGCGGCTTCGTCGGATCGCCGCCGCGGCCGCTCGGCGGGCTGCGGCACGGGCAGACGACGCTGGTCGTCCCGCTCGACGCGGCGCGTCCCGCGGCCGCGCCGCTGCGCCTGGCCGCCGACGGCGCCGCGCACATCGCCGAGGGCACCGACCACCTGCTGTTCCTGCTGATGCTGCTGCTGGTCGCGCCGCTGGAGGCGGCGGCGGGCCGATGGGCCGGCACCCGCGCACCGCGCGACACCCTGCGGCGCACGGCCGTCGTCGTCACCGCGTTCACCGCGGGTCACGCCGTCGCGCTGGCGGTGGGCGGCGGCGGCGCGTTCGCGCCGCCCGAACGCTGGGTGGAGATCGGCGTCGCCGCGACCGTCGCGCTCGCCGCTGTGCACGCGCTGCGACCGCTCGCGACTCGCGGCGAGGCGGCGGCCGCGCTCGCCTTCGGCACGGTGCACGGCTTCGCCTTCGCGGCCGCGCTGTCGGACGCCGGCCTCGCCACGGGGCAGCGGGTCGCGGCGCTCGCGGCGTTCAACGTCGGCATCGAGGCGATGCAGCTCGCGGCGGTCGCCGTCGTGCTGCCGGCGCTGCTCGCGATCCGCGATCGCGCGCCGGGCCTGTACGACGCGTTGCGACGCACGCTCGCCGGCGCCGCCCTCGTGGTCGCGTTCGCGTGGATCGCCGAGCGCGCCGGCTGGAGCCGCTGGCTGGTCTGGGAGTCGGTGGACGTCGGCGCACGCGCGGGCGCGGCGCTGGTGCTTGCGGTGTGGGCCGTTGCCGGCGTCGCCGCGGTTCAGGCGCGCGCCGCGTCGCGGCGCAGCCTCGTCAACGCCTCGAGGAAGTAGTAGTCGGCGTACACGATCGGCACGTCGATCTCGCTGCCCAACGGCAGCGCTCCCACCGAGTGGCGCAGCACGAAGCCGCCGTTCGACCCGCCTTCGGCGCGGTAGGCCGGCGACGCGAGCGCGGCGAGTTGCGCGCGGGCCAGCATGCGGCAGCGCCCGGCGAACGCGGTGTCCCCGGTCAGGCCGGCGAGCTCGAGCAGCGCGCTCGCGGTGATCGCTGCGGCCGACGCGTCGCGCGGCGCGGCGGGAATGCCCGGCGCGTCGTAGTCCCAGTACGGGATGCCGTCCGCCGGCAGCCTCGGGTGCGCGAGGACGAACCGCGCGAGGCGCTCGGCCTGACGCAGGTATCGGACCAGTCGGGTCTCGCGGTACATCGCGGTGAAGCCGTACAGGGCCCAGGCCTGGCCGCGCGCCCAGGTCGATCCGTCGGCCGCGCCCTGGACGGTGCGCCGCTCCAATGCGGTGCCCGTGGCCGGATCGAAGTCGACCAGATGGACGGTGCCGCCGTCGGGGCGGCAATGGTGGGCCAGCGTGCCGTCGGCGTGGCGCACCGCGATCTCCAGCAGCGACGGATCGGCCGCCTCGCGCGCGGCCCAGGTCAGCAGCTCGAGGTTCATCAGGTTGTCCACGATGACCGGATACCGCCAGCGCCCGTGGTCCCACGACCGGATCAGGCCGACCCTCGGATCGAAGCGGGTGGCGAGCGAACGGGCGCCGTCGACCAGCACCGCGCGGTCGCCGGGCGCCTCGGCCAGCCGCAGCGCCTGGCCGTAGCTGCAGCCGAGCATGAACCCCACGTCGTGATGGTCCCGGAAGCGGCGCAACGGTTCGAGCGTGCGGGTGAAGCGGCGCGCGGCCTCCGCCCACGCGGCCTCGCCGGTGCCCTCGTGCAGCAGCCAGAGCACGCCGGGGAAGAAGCCGCTGGTCCAGTCCTCGCGCGGCACCCGCACCACTTCGCCGCGGTCGACGGTGCGAGGCAGGCGCTCGGCGTCGGGCAGGCGGGCGAGCAGCGTAGCGACCTGTCGCGCGGCCGCGCGCACCGTATCGTCGACGAAGGTCGCGGCGGCGGACGACGCGCCGCTCCCGACGGCAGTGGCGTTCCCGGACGACGCGCGGCTTCCGGCGCCGTGGGACTGCGCGCCCGCGACCTGAGCGCGCCCGGCCGCCACCAGGCCCGCGCAGGCGCCGAGCCACGCGCGTCGCCGGGATCGCGCGGGCGGACCGGAGGGGCTGTCGTTCGAGCGCATGCCCCAGTCTAAGGGAGTGCGCCCGGGCACGCGCCCGATCGGGGAATTCGCCTCAGTGTCCGCCCAGCCGCTGCGCCAGCACCGCGACGAAGGGCTCGACCTCGCGCGACCACGCGCTCAGCCCGGTGCGGCCGAGCACGACGTCGTCGTCGACGACCACCAGCCAGCCGGGCGCCGCCGCGAGGAAGGTCGACAGACGGGGGTCGGCCGGGACGCGCGCGCGCAGATCGGGCGGCAACGCGTCGACGCCCGGCGGGAACACGGTGCGCGCGCGCTTGACCTTGACCAGCTCGACGCGTCGTGCCGCGTCGCTGCCGAGGAAGGCGCCCTCGAGGCTCGCCGGCCCCTCCCAGCTGCGGCAGTAGACGCAGTCCTCCGCGCCGAAGTAGAGGACGCGCACCCGGCTGTCGGGCCGCAGCGCGGTCTGCCGGGCGATGGGCAGGGACGCGGGCTCGCCCGGGACGTAGCGGACGATCCGCGCCGCACGCGACGCCCCCAGGGGCGTGAGCAGCACGCCTTCCCAGCGTTCCGCGCCCTTCTGGCGCAGGGTCAGCTGGCCGAGCCCGGGCGCGGGCAGGCTGAGCACCGCGGCGCCGGCGTCGTCGCGGACCGATCCCATGGCGGGCCGGCCGCGCCGCCCCTCGAAGACGCTCGCCTCGAAGCGCAGGCCGGCGGGCAGCACGACCGGCGTGGCGATCGACACCGCGCGCTCGGCGCGGTCGCCGTCGACCAGCAGCGCCCAGTCGCCCTGCACGAGTTCGGGACGGATCCCGGGACGCGCGAGCGCCGGCGCGGCGGCTCCGACCGCGACCAGCGCCGCGGTCACCAGCGCGCCGCGTCGCGCCGAACGGGCCGGGGCGGGCGAGCGCGGGGACCCCTCGGCGCGGACCGTAGAGGACGGTGCGCCGGAGCGGCGGGACGGCAGGGAGCGGGACGACATCGGGACACCGACGAGCGCGCGGGAAAGCGACCGATTCTGCCGTGCGCCACGGGTCTCGACCACGACCGGCACACACTCCGTATCGCCCGCCACACAGCCCGCCGACGGGCGTGTCGCCCAGCCTACAGGCGGCCCGAACGGACTTGCGCGCAGGCGTCGGCCGATGCAGGCAACAAGGCGGGTCGAGGACCGCTATTCGTCGGCGAGCGCGGTGAGCACGTCCAGCAGCACCGCGGCGCCGTGCGCGAGCTCGGCCGCGTCGGTGTGTTCGCGCGGGTTGTGGCTCAGTCCGCCGGCGCTCGGCACGAAGACCATCGCCGACGGACAGACGCGGGCCATCATCTGCGCGTCGTGGCCCGCGCCCGAGGTCATCCGCATCGTCGGCAGGCCGCGTCGCGCGGCACTCGCCTCGATCATCCTGACCAGACGCGGATCGAACACCACCGGATCGAGACGGACCAGCCGACGCGCGTTGATGCGCACCCCCTCCTCCGCCTCCAGCCGCGCGACGAACGCGTCGAGCTCGGCCTCGGCCCGCGCGAGCGCCGCCGCGTCGGTGTTGCGCAGGTCGACCTTCACCGTCGCGCGCGCCGCGATCACGTTGACCAGGTTGGGATGGAGGTCGATCGCGCCGACGGTGCCGACCTGCCCATCGCCCATCCGCCGCGCGAGGTCCCGCACGAACACCGCGACCGCCGCCGCGCACCAGCCCGCGTCGCGCCGCATCCGCATCGGCGTCGTGCCCGCGTGGTTCGACTGCCCGACGATGGTCAGCTCCGTCCACGAGATGCCCTGCAGGTCGGCGACCGCGCCGATCGTCCGCCCCTCGGCCTCCAGCACCGGGCCCTGCTCGATGTGCAGCTCGACGAACGCGTGCGGCACGATCGTGCCGCAGCGCATCGGTCCGGCGTAGCCGATCCGCTCGAGCTCGTCGCCCAGGCGCGTGCCGTCGGTGCCGATCGTGTCGAGCGCGTGCTCGAGCGACAGGCCGCCGGCGTGGACCAGCGAGCCCATCATGTCCGGCTGGAAGCGCACGCCCTCCTCGTTGGTGAATGCGGCGATCACGATCGGCCGCCGGGTGGCGATGCCGCGCGCGTCCAGCCAGCGCACCGCCTCCAGGCCGGCGAGCACGCCGTAGTTGCCGTCGTAGCGGCCGCCGGTGGCGACGGTGTCGATGTGCGAGCCGGTCATCACCGGCGGCAGCGCGTGTCTGCCGGCGCGGGTGCCGAAGACGTTGCCGATCGCGTCGACGTCCACGCACAGCCCCGCCTCGCGCATCCACGCGACCAGACGGTCGCGCCCCTCCCGGTCGGCGTCGGTGAGCGCGAGCCGGCAGACGCCGCCGCCCTCGATCGCGCCGATCCGCGCGTGGGCATCGATCCGCACGAGCAGCGCCGCCGCGTCGATCGTGCGGTCGGCGAGCCAGTCGCGCTGAGCCGACAGCACCGACTCGTGTCCGCGCCCGACCACCTCGGCGTAGACCGCGGGCGCGGTCGCGCCCTCGGTGCTCAGCAGCAGCACCCTCGCGTCGGGGCCGAGGCCGGCCGACCCGCGCGCCGCCGGGTCCGCGCACAGCGCGGCCAGCGCCGCGAGCCCGGCCGAGCCCGACTCCCCGGAGACGATCGGCACGTCGCCGTGCGGCGCGTCGGCGAACACGCGCATCGCGGCGGCCGCCTGCGCGTCGTCGACGGTGACGAACAGGTCCGCGCCGCCGTCGAGGATGCGCCACGCGAGCGGCGAGGCCTCGCCGCAGGCGAGCCCGGCCATCAGCGAGTCGACGCTGCCGGTGGCGCGCGCGGCCCGCCCGGCGAGCGCGCTCTGCAGCAGGCAGTCGGCCTGCTCGGGCTCGACGACGACGACCGTCGGTCGCGCCGCACCGTAGCGCTCCCACAGCGAGGCCGCGACGCCGGCGGCGAGGCCGCCCACCCCACCCGGCACGAACACGTGCGTGAACGGGCAGCGGCCCGGCTCGGGGGCGTCCTCGACCGCCTCGTCGGCGATGATCGCGTAGCCCTGCATCACGTCGCGCGGGACCGCCTCGTAGCCGTCGTAGGAGGTGTCCGACACCACCTCCCAGCCGTGTTCGCGGGCGAGGCGTGCGGCCTCGACGACCGAGTCGTCGTAGTTGCCCGCGACGCGGACGATCTCGGCGCCGTAGGCGGCGATCGCGTCTTCGCGTTCGCGACTCACCTGCGCGTGCAGGACGACCACGCAGCGGCAGCCGAGGCTGCGCGCCGCGTGCGCGAGCGCACGACCGTGGTTGCCGTCGGTGGCGCTGATCACGACCAGGTCGCGCAGCGCCGCCGCGTGCCGGCCGGCGAAGAGGTCCGCGGCGCTCCAGCCCAGGCCCGGATGGCGGCGCATCGCGAGGCGCACGAGCGCGACCGGCGCGCCGAGCGCCTTGAAGCTGCCGACCGCGCCCCGGCGCGATTCGTCCTTGACGACCACCGACGCGACGCCGAGCGATGCGGCCAGACCGGGCAGCGGCCACGCCGGCGTCGGATGCGGCGCGACGCCGTCCCAGGCGGCGAGCCACGCCCGCGACTCGGCCCCGGCCGCGAGACTCAGGACCGCGCGCAGCGCATCGGGGTACGGGCCCCGGACGGCGCTCGGATTGCCGACGCGCCTCAGGCCGCGTCCTCGACCGCGCGCCGCGCCTCGTAGACCGCGATCCGGTCCGAGCAGCTCAGCGTGAGGCCGATCTCGTCGACGCCGTTCAGCAGGCAGTCGCGCCGGAACGGATCGACCTCGAAGCGGTCGGTCACGCCGTCGGGTCCGACGATCGTCTGCGCGACCAGGTCCACGGTCATCGTCGCGCCCGGTCGGGCGTTCAGGGCCGCGCGGATCGCGGCGACCCGCGCGTCCGGCAGACGGATCGGCAGCACGCCGTTCTGGAAGCAGTTGTTGAAGAAGATGTCGCCGAAGCTCGGCGCGACGAACGCGCGGAACCCGTTGTCGAGCATCGTGGTCACCGCGTTCTCGCGCGAGGACCCGCAGGCGAAGTTGCGGTCGGCCACCAGGATGCGCGCGTCGGCGAACTCGCGCCGGTTCAGCACGAAGTCCGGGCGCGGCCGGCCCTCGGGGTCGTTGCGCAGGTCGTGGAACATGCCGGCGACCTGCTCGGCGCGGCTGCGCCCGAGGAAGCGCGCGGGAATGATCTGGTCGGTGTCGACGTTGGCCAGGTCGACGGGCACCGCGACCGCGGTCAGAGTGGTGAACGGCGTCATGGTTCAGGCCCCTTGCGCCGCGAGCCGGCGCACGTCGGTGAAGCGGCCGGTGACCGCCGCGGCGGCGGCCATCGCCGGACCGAGCAGGTGGGTGCGCACGCCGCGCCCCTGCCGGCCCATGAAGTTCCGGTTCGAGGTGGAGGCGATCCGCTGGCCGGGCAGCCCGGTGTCGCCGTTCATGCCGACGCACATCGAGCAGCCGGGCTCGCGCCAGTCGAAGCCCGCCTCGCGGAACACGCGGTCCAGGCCCTCGGCCTCGGCCTGCGCCTTCACCAGGCCCGAGCCCGGCACGACCCAGGCCGGCACCACCGCCTTGCGGCCGCGCGCCACCGCCGCCGCCGCCCGCAGGTCCTCGATCCGGCTGTTGGTGCACGAGCCGATGAACACCCGGTCCACCGCGACGTCCTCGAGGCGCGTGCCGGGCACGAGGCCCATGTAGTCGAGCGAGACGCGCATCGCGTCGCGCTTGGCGGCGTCCGGCGCCTGCGACGGATCGGGCACCACGCCGGCGATCGACACCGCGTCCTCGGGGCTCGTGCCCCAGGTGACCATCGGCTCGATCGACGCGGCGTCGATCGACACCTCCCGGTCGAAGCGGGCGTCCGCATCGGTGGGCAGCGCGCGCCAGCGGGCGAGCGCGCGGTCCCAGGCGTCGCCCGAGGGCGCGAGCGGCCGGCCGTGCAGGTAGGCGTAGGTGACGTCGTCGGGCGCGACCATGCCGGCGCGCGCGCCGGCCTCGATCGACATGTTGCAGACGGTGAGCCGCCCCTCGACGGACAGGGCGCGGATCGCACTGCCCGCGTACTCGATCACGTGGCCGACCCCGCCGGCCGCGCCGATGCGCGCGATGATCGCCAGCACCACGTCCTTCGCGGTGACGCCGGCGGCGAGCGCGCCGTCGACGGTCACCCGCATCGCCTTCGGCTTCCGCTGCCACAGGCACTGCGTGGCCATCACGTGCGTCACCTCGGAGGAGCCGATGCCGAAGGCGAGTGCGCCCAGGGCGCCGTGGGTGGCGGTGTGCGAGTCGCCGCAGACGAGCGTCATGCCCGGCTGCGTGAAGCCCTGCTCGGGACTCACGACGTGGGCGATGCCCTGGCGCACGTCGTCGACGCCGAAGAACAGGCGGACGCCGGCATTCGAGGTGTTCGCCCGCATGCCTTCGACGTGGGCGCGCTGGACCGGGTCGGCGATGGTGGCGGTGTCGCGGCTCGCGGTGGACGTGTAGTGATCGGGCGTGGCGAGCGCCAGGTCGGGCCGGCGCACCGGCAGGCCGCGCTCGCGCAGCCGCTCGAAGGCCGGGCCCGAGCCGTCGTGCATCAGGTGACGGTCGACGTAGAGCAGCTGCCAGCCGTCGCCGCGGTCGACGACGACGTGGGCATCCCAGATCCGGTCGAACAGCGTGCGCGGTCCGCTCATCTCGGGCTCCGTGGCGTCACTTGGCCGGGACGGTCGTCTCGGCCTTCGCCGTCATGGCGTCGGCCTCGTCGATCGGATCGCGGAACTCGGTGCGCCGCGCGTCCCATTCGGCCGCGCCGAAGCGCGCGAAGATCTGCGCGGGCGAGGCCTTCCCCATCGTCGGCGGATGTGTGCCCAGCCGCTTCACGTCGGCGAGGATCGCGTCGCAGGCCTCGATGATGCCCAGCAGCAGCACGCCGGGCAGGATGGCGATCGCATAGCCCAGCCGCTCGGCCTCGGCGAGCGGGATCTCCGGCGTGCGGCCGGCGCGGACCACGTTCAGCAGGCAGGGGCCGTTCACGCGACGCGGGACGGCGGCCACCTCCTCCAGCGTCTGAGGCGCCTCGACGAAGGCGACGTCGGCGCCGTTGGCGAGCGCGAGGTTCGCCCGCGCGATCGCCTCCTCGAAGCCGAGCACGGCGCGCGAGTCGGTGCGCGCGATGATCGTGAAGTCCTTCGAGCGGCGGGCCGCGGCGGCGGCGCGGATCTTCGCGACGTAGTCCTCGCGGGACGTCACTTCCTTGTTGTCGAGGTGGCCGCAGCGCTTGGGGAAGACCTGGTCCTCGATGTGGATCGCGGCCACGCCGGCGCGCTCGAACTCCTGCACGGTCCGGTAGACGTTGAGCTCGTTGCCGTAGCCGGTGTCGGCGTCGCTGATCAGCGGGATCGAGATCGAGTTCACGATGCGGCTGGCATTCGCGACCATCTCGGTCATCGTGGTCAGCCCGTAGTCGGGATAGCCGAGCGTGGCCGAGGTGCCGGCGCCGGTCATGTAGGCCGCGGGGAAGCCCGCGCGGTCGATCGCGCGGGCGGTGATGCCGTCGACCGCGCCGGGCGCGACGATCAGCTTGCCGGCGCGCAGCAGCGCGCGGAGGTGGTTGGCTTGCGACATGGGGGGTCTCCTGGACGGGATGGAAGGGGGCGCGGTCAGGCGAGCGTGCGCATGCCGAGGTCCTGCGCGGCGCGACGCTCGAACGCGCGGCAGGTGTCGTCGTAGTGGTGGCCGCGCGAGCCGCCGCGCACCACGCCCGGGTCCTCGATGTCCCAGAACACGGTCCACGCCTTCGGCAGGCGCAGCCCGTTCGGCGTGGACAGCCAGAGCCGGAACAGCGTGCGCTTGCGCGCGGGATCGGGATCGTCCTCGAACGCGGTGCGCGAGTGCAGCGTGGTGAAGTTCGACAGGATCTGCAGGTCGCCGGGCTCGAGGCGCATCGTGTAGAGCAGCTCGGGCCGGCGCAGGATGGCGTCGAGCGTGGCCATCGCCTCCTGCTGGACGGCGCTGCACTCGGGCGCGCCGGGCAGCTTGAAGCCGTTGACGATGCGGTTGCGGTTCCACATGCAGAAGACGTCCGTGTCCGTCCGCGCGAACACCGGGATCCAGAACCACGCGTCCTGGCCCTCCGGCTGCTCGCCCTGGCGGCTGAACGGCACCGGCCGCTCGAGCACCTCGGCGAGGTCGGGCCGCTCGGCGACCAGCCGGCGCCACGCGGCGACCGCGCTCGCGATCAGGCTGTCGCCGCCCACCGGCGCCTGGTTGTAGCAGGACAGCAGCACGACGTCGCCGCCGTCGACGTGGAAGTCGAGCTCGGCGCGCGACGAGTAGCCGCGGCCGGTGGGGCTGCGGTAGTCGACGCCGACGTCCTTCACGGCGTTGATGTAGCGGGTCTGGCGGTCCTGGGGCCGCGCGACGCCGAGGTGCAGTCCGATCGCCCAGGTGAGGAGCTCGAACTCGTCGGCGCTCAGCGCGTCGCGCGGCAGGCCCCTCACCAGCGCCACCCCGCGGCCGTGCTGGGCCTCGTCGACCGCGGCGCGCAGCCGCGCGATCGTGCGCGCGGCGAACGGGAAGTCGGCCTTGCGGTAGTCGAAGAGCGCGCGTCCGTCGCGGCGGCCGGCGCGCAGGCCCGCGACCAGATCGGCGCGGTCGGCGTCGTCGAGCATCGAGATCCAGCCGGTGTCGCGGGCGAGGTCGGCCGCGGTCCAGGCGGTGGCGTCGCGACCCGCGCGGCCGGACGAGGCGACGGAGGCGGTCATGGGGCTCGCTCCGGCGGTCACTGGATCGGGAAGCGGCGGACCAGGTCGCCGAAGCGCTCGCTGTCCTCGCGCACGCGGGCCGCGAACTCCGCGGGCGTGTTGCCGACCGGCGCGGCGCCGAGCACCGCGATCGATTTCAGGTAGGCCTCGGCCTGGACCGCCTCGCGGACCGCCGCCGCGACGCCGTCGATCACCGGCTGCGGCGTGCCCGGCGGCGCGAAGAGGCCATACCAGGTCTCGGCCTCGAGCTGCGGATAGCCGGACTCGGCCGCGGTGGGCACGTCGGGCAGCACCGGCGAGCGCTTG
>JBAXJZ010000046.1:0-14035 GCA_037137595.1 Burkholderiales bacterium
TCATCGGCGTGATCGACGGCATCGCCTTCCAGACCAACATCCTCGCGCTCAATGCGGCGGTCGAGGCCGCGCGCGCCGGCGAGCAGGGCCGCGGCTTCGCGGTCGTGGCGAGCGAGGTGCGGACCCTCGCGCAGCGCAGCGCCGATGCGGCCCGCGAGATCAAGGCGCTGATCGCCGACTCGGCCTCGCGCGTGGACCGCGGCACCGAGCTCGTGGACCGCGCCGGCGAGAAGATGTCGGCGATCGTCGCGTCGATCGCGTCGGTCGACGCGCTGATCGCCGACATCTCGACCGCGTCGGCCGAGCAGCGCGACGGCATCGCGCAGGTGGCGCAGGCGGTGGCCGCGATGGACACGGCTACCCAGCAGAACGCCGCGCTGGTCGAGCAGAGCGCGGCGGCGGCGACGAGCCTGCGTCAGCAGGCCGACGCGCTGGTGGAGGCGGTGGCGTCGTTCCGGCTGAAGTGAGGGCGCGCGCGGCCGGGCCGCGCGCCCGCCTCAGGGGCGCTGCAGTAGCGTGACGAGCTCCGGCACCAGCGCCTTCGGCCCGCCGCGCCGCACGCCCTCGCCGAAGGTCTCGCGGATCGCGTCGGCGATCGCGTGTGCGGCGGCCGCGTGGCCGGCCATCTCGGTGTAGTACGACAGGTCCTTCACCGCGTTGGCCATGAAGAACTGCAGGCCCGACGGGTCGCGCGCGACGAGGTAGGACTTCAGCCGGTCGAGGGCGGCGCCGTAGCCGCCGCCCTTGGCCAGCACGTCGACCAGCACCTCGGGGTCGATGCCCGCGCCGCCGGCGAGCGCCGCGGCCTCGGCGATCACCGCGACCGTGCCCAGCGACACGTAGTTGTGGACGAGCTTCATGCGGTGGCCCGCGCCCACCGGCCCGACGTGGGTGACGTTCTCCGCGAAGCACGCGAGCACCGGCCGCACCGACTCGACGTCGGCCGCGTCGCCGCCCACCAGCAGGTTCAGCGTGCCCTCCCGGGCGTGCTTCGGCAGGCGGGTCATCGGCGAGTCGACGAAGCGGCCGCCCGCGGCGCGGACCCGCGCGGCCATCCTCACCGTCGAGTCGGGCACCGCGGTCGAGCAGTCGACGATCAGCGTGCCCGGCCGCATCCCTGCCAGCACGCCGTCGGGCGCGGTCAGCACCGCCTCGACCTCGGGGCTGCCGGTCACGCAGAGGATCACGATCCCGGCGTCGGCGGCGACCTCGGCGCCGCTCGCGCGGACCGTGACGCCGAGGCCGCGCAGCTCGTCGAGCGGCTGGTTGCCGGGATGGTCGAGCACGGCGAGGGCATGCCCCTTCGTCAGCAGGTTGAAGGCGATGCCGTGGCCCATCAGGCCGATGCCGATCATGCCGATGCGTCGGGTCATCTCGTGTCCTCGTCTCGGTGGAGGGAGCGCGGCCTCAGGCCGCGAACTCGGTCAGCAGCCGCCCCGCGCGCGGCGCATCGTCGAGCAGGCCGCGGCCGTCGGCGACCTGCCGGCCGTTGACCCAGACCCCGTGCACGCCGACCGCGTCGGTGGTGAGCCGCGGCGCGCCCCCCGGCAGGTCGAAGACCCGCTTCTTCGGACCGCGGTCCACGGTCCGCGGATCGAAGAGCAGCAGGTCCGCCGCCAGCCCTTCGCGCAGCCGCCCGCGGTCGGTCATGCCGAACACCGATGCCGGCTGCGAGGTCAGCTTGCGCACCGCGTCGGCCAGGCCCATCGTGCCGCGCTGGCGCGACCAGTGCCCCATCAGGTGCAGCCCGAAGCCGGCGTCGTTGAAGAAGGTCAGGTGCGCGCCCGCGTCCGACAGGGAGACCAGGCTGTGCGGGTGGGTCAGCATCCGGCCGACCGCGTCCTCGTCGCTGTTGAGCAGCATCGCGGTGAAGACGGTCCGCAGGTCCTCGGCGAGCGCGAGGTCGAGGAACACGTCGAGCGGATCGGCGCCGCGCTCGGCCGCGATCGCCGCGATGCTCCGCTGCTCGAGCGCGGCGTTCGCGGGCAACGCCGCCTCGGTCACCTGCACCTTGTCCCATTCGCCGTTGAACAGCCGGAACACCGCGGGCGCCGCGATCTCGGCCCGCACCGCCGCGCGGAACGACGGGTCGGCGAGCAGCGCCTTCAGCGCCTCGCCCTGCACGCCCATCGCCGGTTTCCACGCCTTCAGGCCCTCGACCGGATAGGGCGAGGCGAGCGTGAAGTCCATCGACAGCGGGCAGCACGAAACCTGGCCGATCAGCCGGCGGCCGCGCTCGTTGGCGGCGGTGATCGCGTCGAGGTCCTTGAACACCGCCTGCGGATTCGTGCCGTTGTGCAGCAGCGCGGCGATCATCACCGGACGCCCCGACTCGGCCGACAACCGTTCGAGGAACGGCACCGGCATCTGCCCGCCCTTGGTGACCATGTAGACGCCGCGCCCGCCCTCGCCCATCGCGCGGGTGAGCGCGAGCATCTCCTCGTCGGAGGCGAGCCGCGAGGGCATCGGCGTGCCGCCCTCGCCGTTGTGCGCGGGGCTGGTGCTCGACGCGAAGCCCACGGCCCCCGCGGCCATCGCCTCGCGGACCACCTGCGCCATCCGGGCGATCTCGTCGTCGGTGGCGGCGCGCTCGGTCGCATCCGCCCCCATCACCCAGGTCCGCACCGACGAATGGCCGACGTAGGCCGCGAGGTTGGGCACGCTGCCCTTGCGGCGCAGCAGGTCCATGTACTCGGGGAAGGTCTCGAAGCTCCAGTCGATCCCCGAGCGCAGCACGTCGAGCGACATGCCCTCGACCTGCACCAGGTTGCGCATCGTGATCTCGCGGTCCTGCGGTCGGCAGGGCGCGATGGTGAAGCCGCAGTTGCCGATCACCGCGGTGGTCACGCCGAGCGCCGGCGACGGGCGCACCGTCGGATCCCAGGTGACCTGCGCGTCGAAGTGGGTGTGGCTGTCGACGATGCCGGGCATCAGCGCGAGGCCGTCGGCATCGACGACGCGCGCGGCGCCGCGCGCCGGCAGGTCCGCGCCGATCGCGGCGATGCGGCCGTCGCGGACCGCGAGGTCGCGCACGACGGGCTCGGTGCCGGTGCCGTCGAAGACGAGCGCGTGGCGGATCAGCAGGTCGGGGGTGGTGTCCATCGTCGTGCTCACTGCATTCCGTTGCGGCGGGCCAGTTCGACGAACAGGCCCGAGTGGTCGAGGTCGGTGAGGCCGTGCGCGATCGCGTCGGCGTAGAGCGATTCGAACAGCGCGGTGATCGGTGCCTGCAGACCGATCGCCTCGGCGGTGGCCAGCGCGTTGCGCATGTCCTTCAGCTGCACGCTCATCCGCGCGCGCGGCGCGAAGTCGCGATCGACCATCCGGCCGCCGTGCACCTGCAGGACGCGGCTGTCGGCGAAGCCGCCCGAAATCGCCTCGCGCACCTTCGCCGGATCGGCACCACCCTTCTCGCACAGCAGCAGCGCCTCGGCGACCGCGCCGATGGTGATGCCGACGATCATCTGGTTGGCGAGCTTGGCGAGCTGCCCCGAGCCGTGCGGGCCGACATGGGTGACGCGGCCCAGCGCGGCGAGCGCGGGCCGGGCACGGTCGACGTCGGCGGCCTCGCCGCCGGCCATGATCGCGAGGGTGCCCGCCTCGGCGCCCAGCGTGCCGCCGGACACCGGCGCGTCGACGTGCGCGACGCCGAGGGCGGCGAGCCGCGCGGCGTGGTCGCGGGCCTCGGCGGGCCTGATCGAGGCCATGTCGACCACGAGGGTGCCTGCGCGCATCGCGGCGGCGGCGCCGGTGGTCGCGTCGAACAGCACCGCCTCGGTGATCGGGCCGTTCTCCAGCATCGAGACGACCAGCTCGGCCTGGGCGACCGCGTCGCGGGCGGCGTCGTGGATCCGCGCGCCGTGCGCGGCGAGGGGGTCGGCCTTCGCGCGGGTCCGGTTCCAGGCGTGCACCGTGTGCCCCGCCTCGCACAGCCGGCGCGCCATCGGGCCGCCCATCATGCCGGTGCCCAGCACTGCGATCCTCATCGTGTCCTCCGCGTCGCGCCGCGCGGCGCGGGACGCGCCGCCGCGACGAGGCCCGCACGGTGGCGGGCCCCGCCGGGGCTGTCAAGCAACGGAGGCGGATCGCGGAGCGGCGTCGGCGGCCTCGGGGCCGGCGGGGATGTCGAGGGACACCTCGGGCGCGGCGGCGGCGGGCGCCGGTCGGGCCGCTGCCGGCGCGGCGCGCAGCGCCTCGAGCAGCGGCGCGAACACGCGCCGCCCCTCGTCGCCGAAGGTCTCGAGATCGTGGGTCAGGTCGCGCGCGAGGCTGCGCATCCGCCAGCGCAGCTCGCGCGGCACCAGTCTCAGCTGCAGCTCGACCTCGCCGTCGCCGGTCTCGGCCGCGGCGCCCAGGAGTTCGTAGAAGTGTGCGGCACCGCTCGAGACGAAGGCCACGTCGAGCCGGCGCAGCAGCGGCGCCAGACGGGTCAGGCTGCGACGCTCGGCGCTGCCGGCCGAGCTGCGGCCCTCGGCCTCGCGCGCCGCCGCGTGCGCGGTACCCAGCGCCGCGCGCAGCGCGTCGATCTCGGCGCGCGCCGCGTCGGGGTCGAACGCGCGGTCGGGCTCGATCGGAAACGCGCGCTGCGCGTTGGCGACGAGGCCGACCGGCGCCAGCGGATACTCGCCGAACACCAGGCCGATCGCGAGCAGCGTCCGCGCGGGCACGGCCACCGGGTCGCCCATCACGCCGGCCAGGGTCTCGGCGACGATCACCCAGCCGGTCTCCTCGCGCAGCGTGTCGGCGGTCGCGCGGGTCGGATAGCCCGAGCCGTCGAGCCGCTCGTGGTGGCCGTCGACGATCGCCGCGATGGTCGCGCCGTAGCGGGTGTTCTCGCGGACGAACAGCGCGCCGATCCGCGGGTGCACCGCGACGTTCCGCCATTCGTCGAGCGTCAGCTCGCGCCGGCTGCGCAGGTAGTCGGGGTTCACGTACATCTCGCCGACGTCGTGCAGCAGGCTGCCGAGCACCACCCGCTGCAGCGTGGCGTCGCCGACGCCGGCCCGGGCAGCGAGCCCGCCCGCGATCAGCGCGCCGAGGCAGGCGTGGTCGAAGCCCTGGCCGCCTTCCGCGGCCGCGGTGAGCAGCAGCGACACCGGGCCGTCGAGCTGCAGCGTGCGCACGGTGTCCATCACGTGCCGCGCCCCGCCGCCGGCCAGCGCCACGAGATAGCGGTCGCCGTCGAGCAGGCGGGTCATGCAGCGGGTGACGTCCGGCGCGGCGATGCCGTCGCGCGCGCTCAGGCACTGCTCGATCGGCCGTCGCAGCGTGCGCTCGAGCAGGCGCTCCATCAGCTCGGGCCGGATCGGCTGGCCGCGGGCCCACAGCTTCGTGCCGTGCTCGTCGACGATGTCCTCGCAGGCCGCGATGTCGCGCGAGCGGCTGGCCTCGACGAGGGCGGCGAGCGCGTGGGCGTTGGCGCGGTCGAACGGGCGAGTCATGTCCTGCCTGACGTCGGCACGGTGGATGAGACACCCCGATCGTCGGCGCGCCCCGTGGTTTTCCACAGTGCAGACCTTCGGCAGGACGGGGCGCGCCGACGGACGGACTGCGCGCCGCGTCGGCCCCCGGTCGCGACCTAGGGGGCGGCGAGCCCCAGCAGCAGGGTTTCCAGCCGCTCCACCACGCCGCTCCAGCCCAGGCGGGCGACCGCATCGGGGGCGGCCGCCCGGACCCGGACGCGCAGTGCGCCGTCGGTCACGACGCGCACCGCCGCCGCCTCGAACGCGACCTCGTCGCCGAAGGAGACCAGGCTGCCGTCGACGCCGTCGCGGATCAGCTGCGCGGCCGCGGCGTAGCCGAAGGCCACCACGGCCAGGCCGCTGGCCAGCGCCTCGGAGGTCACGTTGCCGAAGGTCTCGGTGAGGCTGGGGAAGAGGAACACGTCGCCGGACGCGTAGTGGGCCGCCAGCTCGTCGCCCGAGCGCGTCCCGCAGAAGACGGCGTCCGGGCAGAGCGCGCGCAGCTCGGACACCATCGGACCGTCGCCGACCAGCACCAGCCGCGCACGCGGCGACACCGCGCGGATCCGTGCGTAGGTCCGGACCAGCAGGCCGAGGTTCTTCTCGGCCGCGACCCGGCCGACGTGGATCAGCACCGGATCGTCCGGTCCGGCCCCCCAGGCGGCGCGCAGCGCGGGATCACGCCGGCCCGGATGGAAGCGGTCGGTGTCGACGCCGCGGCCGACCACCGCGAGGTTGCGGAAGCCGGACGCCGCGAGCTCCCTGCGCAGCCCGTCGGTGGGCACCATCGTCAGCCGGGTCCGGTTGTGGAACCTGCGCAGGTAGGCGGCGATCGGACGGCGCAGCCAGCCCACGCCGTAGTGCCCGCTGTACGCGTGGAAGTTGGTGCGGAAGTCGGAGCTCGTCGGCAGGCGCAGGTGCGTCGCCGCCTGCAGCGCCGACCAGCCGAGCGGGCCTTCGGTGGCGAGATGGACGACGTCGGGTCGGCGTTCGCTCCAGAGCCGCACCAGCGCGCGCCGCGCCGGCACACCGAGCCGCAGGTTCGGGTAGTTCGGGATCGGCAGGCCGCGGGTGAGGACCGCCTCGAGCCCGGCGTCCGGCTCGCGCTCCTCGTCGGCGTGCTGGCGCGGACGCACGAGCTGGATCGCGTGGTCGCGGGCCTGCAGCCCGGCGACGACGCGCGCGATGCTCATCGCGACGCCGTTCACCTCCGGCGGCCAGGTCTCGGTGACCACGGCGACGCGAAGGGTCCGTCGGCGCGCCTCGAAGCGCTCGACCACAACGGGCAGGGAATCGATCGGGGTCGCCACGGCCGCAGCGTCGCCGCCGGATGCAACCGGCCGATGACGGTTCGATGTCACGACGATGTCGTCGGTGCCGCGCGACACCCGACGCGCGACGCGGGCCGTCACGCCGGGTTCATCGATGCCGGTCATGCTCCGGTCATGCGCGGCATCCCGACCCGCGTCCCCCCTTGAATCACCGAGCCGAGGAGCCCCTCTTGGATGCCTTTCTCCGCGAACTCCGGACCCAGCGCCGGGACGACCACCGCTTCTACCACCAGAGCCGGATCAACCAGAGCCTGCACTTCGTCAGCGCCGTCTGCTTCGTCGTCGCCTACGTCCTGCTGTTCGTCGATCCGGCCGCCGCGGGACTGCTCGCGTGGGGGGTCTCGATGGTGACGCGCCAGGCCGGTCACTTCTTCTTCGAACCGCGCGGCTACGACCACGTGAACGACGTGACCGACGCGTACAAGGAGGAGATCAAGGTCGGCTACAACATCCGCCGCAAGATCGTGCTGATGGGCACCTGGGCCGCGTCGCCGGTCGTCCTCTGGCTGAGCCCCTCGCTGTTCGGCTGGATCGAGCCGGCGGCCGACCTGTCCGGCTGGGTGCACGACGTGGGGATCGCGTGGCTCGCGCTCGGCTTCGTGGGCATCGGGCTGCGCGTGCTGCAGCTGTGGATCGAGCGCGACCTGTGGACCGGCCTCGTCTGGGTCGCCAAGCTCGCGACCGACCCGTTCCACGACATCGCGCTCTACCACCGCGCGCCGCTCGCGCTGATGCGCGGCGAGCTGCTCGACCCGATGGAGCACGTGCGGCGCCACTGAGGCGGCGCGACGGCGGTGCGGGGCCCGCGCCGGTACCGCACCGCCCCGGGGTCCTCAGCGGCGCGCGAGCATCTCCCGGAGGATCGAGCGCCGGATCGCGCGGTCCGTGCTCGCCGGACCGTCCCACCAGCCGTCCTCGCGCATCGCGAGGGCGGCGCCCACGAAGCGGCGGGAGACCTCGTCGAAGGCCGCGTCGTCGAACGCCAGGCTGAAGATCAGCCGGCCGCTCCCCACCCAGCTGAGTTGCAGCCCGTGCTCCCTCAGGTAGAACTGCAGCATCCAGTTGTACCGCGCCGGCCGCAGGTACAGCACGGTCCAGATGGTCGACAGGTTGGCGACCCGCACCGGCACGTCGGCCGCGCGCAGCCGCTCGTTGAGCAGCGCGGCGCGGCGGTTCCAGCGGGCGTCCAGGCCGTCGTAGAGCGCCTGCACCTCGGGACGCTCGAGACGGTCGAGGAACGCCGCCATCGCACCCATCACGTACGGATGCGTGTTGAAGGTGCCGCGCGCGAAGCAGATGTCGGCCGGCCGGTCCTCGCGCCAACGCTTCATCAGGTCGCGCCGGCCGCAGACGACGCCCACCGGCAGGCCGCCGCCCAGCGTCTTGCCGTAGGTGACCATGTCGGCCTTCACGCCGAAGTACGCCTGCGCGCCGCCCGGCGCGAGCCGGAAGCCGGTGAAGACCTCGTCGATGATCAGCACGATGCCGCGCTCGGTGCAGACCTCGCGCAGCGCGCGCAGCCACGTCGTGTAGGCGGCACGGTCGACGCCGGCGCGCCGCCCGCCGTCGACGAGCGAGGCGTCGCCCGGGGCCGGGGTGTTCGGATGCAACGCCTGCAGCGGGTTGACCAGCACGCAGGCGATGTCGCGCCGCGTGCGCAGCACGCGCAGCGTCCGCTCGCAGCCCTCGCGCAGCGTGTAGGTCTCGCGCGGCGGCAGCGGATTGCCCGGGCCCGGCTGCACGTCCTCCCACCAGCCGTGATAGGCGCCCGCGAAGCGCACCAGGTGGCTGCGGCGCGTGTGGTAGCGGGCGAGGCGCACCGCCTGCATCACCGCCTCGGTGCCGGACATGTGGAACGAGACCTCGTCGAGCCCGCTGATCGCACGTATGCGCTCGACGTTGCCGATCACGCACGGATGGCAGGCGCCGAGCACCGGTCCGAGTTCGCGCACGCGGGCCGCGCCCTCGTCGATGCACGCCTTGTAGACGTCGGTCCCCAGCAGGTTGACGCCGTACCAGCCGGTGAGGTCGAAGGCGAGGTTGCCGTCGAGGTCCTCGACGGTCACGCCCGACGACGCGCGCAGCACGCTGCCGAGCGCGAGGTGCTCGCGCAGGTAGGGGCTGAACTGGAACGGGACGCGGTAGGCCCCGGTGAACTGCAGGTCAGACAGCGACTCGCGCGCGCGGCGGGTCGCGTCGATCGACAGCGGGCTGCGTTCGCGCAGCGTGCGGCACAGGCGCTCGAAGCCGGCGCGCCGACGCGCGACCACCTCGGCCGACGCATCGTCGGCCGCGAAGAAGCGGGCCTCGTCGTAGGCATAGCCCGGGATCAGCGACGCGATCCGCTTGGCGAGACGGGAGTGCCCGGCGAGCGAGCGGTGCTTGGCACGCGACAGGCGCAGGCGCTGGCGGATCCGGTGGGCCGACCAGCCGGCGAGGGCGAGGGCGGCGGCGGTGAAGGCGATCGTGTCGTCCATGTTCGGCGGAGTGAGTCGATCGGAGGTGTCTACCGATGCCAGTTGACACGGGCATGACCCTGCGTGCGATCCGTGCGGTCGCCACGCAGGAGGACCTGAACTTCCTGCTCACCAACCGGGTGCCGCGGATCGCGCTGACCCGGCTGATGGGGCGGGTGAGCCGCATCGAGAACCGCGCCTTCACGCGCGCGGCGCTCGCGGTCTGGCGGCTGTTCACCGACCTGGACCTGTCCGACGCGGTGCCGCGCGACTGGCGCAGCCTCCACGAGGTGTTCACCCGCGAGCTGCGTCCGGGCGCGCGCACGATCGATCCCGACCCGTCGACGCTGGTCAGCCCCTGCGACGCGATCGTCGGCGCCTGCGGCGCGGTGCGCGACGGCCAGGCCTTCCAGGCCAAGGGCTTCCCGTACTCGATCGGCGAGCTGTTCGGCCCGACGCAGGACGTCTCGGCCCTGCGCGACGGCTGCTACGCGACGCTGCGGCTGACCTCGGCGATGTACCACCGCTTCCACGCGCCGCACGACGGGCGCATCGAGCACCTGACCTACCTGAGCGGCGACACCTGGAACGTGAACCCGATCGCGCTCGCTCGCGTCGAGCGGCTGTTCTGCCGCAACGAGCGCGCGGTGCTCAGGATGCGCGTGGGCGACGCGGGCCATCCGGTCGCGCTGGTGCCGGTGGCCGCGATCCTGGTCGCCTCGATCCGTCTCGCGTTCCTCGACACGCGTCTGCACCTGCGCTACAGCGGCCCGGACGAGATCCCGCTGCACGTGCCGGTGCGACGCGGCCAGGAGCTCGGCGGCTTCGAGCACGGCTCGACGATCCTGGTGTTCGCGCCGCGCGGTTTCCGGCTCGCCGACGGGATCGAGCCCGGACGCCGGCTGCGGATGGGCGAGCCGCTGATGCGGCTGCCCGGTTCGGCCGGCCGGCCCGATGCGGCCTGACGCGGCGACCGACGCCGGCGCGGCCGCCGACGCGCCGCGTGTCGACCTCGTCTACTTCGACGCGGGCGGCGGGCACCGCGCGGCCGCGCAGGCGCTGCAGGCGGTCGCGCGGTCCCAGGGCCGCCGCTGGCGCACGGAGACGGTCCAGCTGATGAAGGTGCTCGATCCTCGCGATGCCTTCCGCTCGGTGACCGGCATGGCGCCGGAGGACTACTACAACCGGCGCCTCGCCCGCGGCTGGACCGTCGGCCTGGGCACCGAACTGCGCCTGCTGCAGGCGATGATCCGCATCGGTCACCCGGCGCTCGTGCGCGCGCTGCGGGCGTACTGGGCGGCGCATCCGCCGGGCCTGGTCGTCTCGCTGGTGCCGAACTTCAACCGGGCGCTGTTCGAGTCGCTCGAGCCCTGGCGGCCCGCGGCGCGCTACGTCACCGTGCTCACCGACCTCGCCGACCTGCCGCCGCACTTCTGGATCGAGCCGGGGCAGGACCAGGACCTGGTCTGCGGCACGCCGCGCGCGGTCGCGCAGGCGCTCGCCGCAGGCCATCCGGCCGCCCGGGTGCATGCGACGAGCGGGATGATCCTGCGCCCCGACTTCTACGCACCGCCGGCCGGCGACCGACGCGCGGATCGCGCCGCGCTCGGGCTGGATCCGGACCGGCCGACGGTGGTGCTGGGCTTCGGCGGGCACGGCTCGAACCGGATGCTGGGCATCGCGCGCGCACTCGACGACGTGCAGCTGATCTGCCTCGCCGGCCACAACGCGGCCCTCGCGCAGGCGCTGCGCGCGCAGCGCCGTGCGGCGCCGCTCGCCGCGCTGGGCTTCACCTCGGAGGTGCCGAGGCTGCTGCGGCTCGGCGACGTCTTCGTCGGCAAGCCCGGGCCGGGCAGCCTCAGCGAGGCGCTGCACTGCGGCCTGCCGGTGATCACGTTCCGCAACGCGTTCACGATGCCGCAGGAGCGCTACAACACCCGCTGGGTCGAGGAGAACGCCGTGGGGCGCGTGGTGACGTCCGTGCGCGCGGTGCCCGACGCGGTCCGCGAGGTGCTCGATGCGCTCGACGCGTTCCGACGGCAGGTCGGCCGGCTGCACAATCGCGCGGTGTTCGAGGTGGTCGAGCTGATCGACGGGTGGGTGTCCGCGGCGCAGGCCGCGGCCGTGCCGCCGCCGACGGACGGCGGCCCGCGCTAGGCCGGCAGCCGACGCGCGAGGCGCGGCGCCGAGGTCGACGCCGCACCGTTCAGTCGTCGAGCTCGATCGGCACCAGGCTGCTGTACGCGTCGGTCCACAGCGGCACGTCCGGCCGGTCGAGCCGCTCGGTCCGCAGCACGCGCCCCTGGGCGTCGGTCCAGACGCGGTCGACCGACGGATGCTCGCGCAGGTAGGCCGCGTCGTGCGTCATCACGAAGTGCTGGTTCTGGCGGACGTGGCGCGCCGGGTCGGACGCCAGCCAGCGGTTGCGAAAGCCCATGTCCAGCGCCTGCGCCTGCCGCTTCACGACCGGATAGAGGTTCAGGTACGCGTTGGTGATGTTGATCGCGATGAAGCCGTCGTCGGCGAGATGGCGTCGCCAGATCGCGAAGGCCTCGCGGGTCAGCAGGTGGATCGGCACCGAGCCGCCGGTGAACGCGTCGAGCACGATCACGTCGTACTTCACGTCCGCCGGCTGCTGCGACATCTTCAGCCGCGCGTCGCCGACCAGCATGCGCTGCTCGCGCGCGCGGCACGCCGAGAGGTTGTCGAACCAGCGCCCGGCGATGCGCACCGCCTCGGGATTGATCTCGTAGAAGTCGTAGCGGTCGGTCTCGCGCGCATAGGTGGCGAGGGTGCCCGCGCCCAGGCCGACGAGCGCGACGCGGGCCTCGGGCTGGCGGCGCATGACCCAGCGCAGCGTCTCGCCGATGCCGCTGTCCTCCGAGTAGTAGGTCACCGGCATCCGCCGCTTCTCGGGCGCGAGGTACTGGATGCCGTGCGTGATCGCGCCGCTGTAGAAGACACGGTGGTCGCGGGCCGGATCGGCGGGATAACGGCGCTCGGCGACCGAGACCGTGCCGTAGAAGTTGCGCGACTGGTCGAGCCGCGTGACGGTGTGGTCGCCGCCCGAGCGGGCGCGCAGCCCCAGCGGATCCTCCCATGCGAGCACCAGCGCGGCGAGCCCGAGCGCGCCGACCGCCGCCGTCGCGACGACGGGCCCGCGCCGCGCGGCCCCGGACCGGGCGCGGGCCTCGCGGGCGAGCACCGCGCAGGCGAGCCCGAGCGCGGCGATCAGGGTGGCGGGCCATTCGTGGTAGTCGTCGAAGAGGTTCGTCGCCACCAGCGCGACGAACAGTCCGCCGCAGGCACCGCCGGCCGACATCCACAGGTAGAACTCGGTCAGCCGCGCCGGGTCGGTCGGCCGACGTCGGTACAGCTCGCCGTGGCACAGCAGGCAGATCGCGAACAGCGCCGCGTAATGCAGGCGACGCAGCGCGGTCACGCCGTAGTCCCATTCGACGCCGAACCACGCCGGCACGGCGTCGCGGCCGGACAGCGCGAGGACCGCGACGATCGCCGCGACCGCGGTCCATGCGGGCCGGTACCAGCGCGGATGGTCGAAGGCGAGCACGAAGGTCGCGAGGTAGAGCGCGAGCGTGGCGATCCACAGCCGCGGCTCGGGCGCGATGTCGTGGCTGGCGTGGTCGGTGACCGCGACGAACGCGAGCGACGCGAGCGCGGGCAGCGCGAGCCAGGCGGCGCGCCCGGTCCGGTCGGAGACGCGGGAGGCCTCGGCGGCGGACGGCGGCCCGGGCCGGTCCGCGCCCTCCGGGACCGGGATCGGAACCGGCGCAGGGCGCCGCGCCGCGACGAGCGCGACCGCCGCGCAGGCGATCGCGAAGGTCCAGAAGCCCCAGGTCCACAGCCGGCCGATCCCGGGCAGCGCGAACGCGGGCTCGAACACGTACGGGAAGGACAGCAGCGCGACGAAGGAGCCCACGTTCGACAGCGCGTACAGCCGGAACGCGGCGTCGCCGCGGCCGGTGCGCGCGAACCAGTGCTGCAGCAGCGGGCCGGTGGTGGCGAGACAGAAGTACGGCAGGCCGACGCTCGCGGCGAGGATCAGCAGGATCCGGGCCGCCGGCGCCTCGTCGCCGGTCGGCTCCAGCGACGGATCGGGCAGCACCGTGCGGGCGGCCCACGCGGCGACGGCCAGCAGCACGAGGTGCACCGCCGCCTGGACGCGGACCGAGCGGCGGGCACCGAGCAGGTGCGCGTAGACGTAGCCGCCGAACAGCACGCACTGGAAGAACAGCATTGCGGTGGTCCAGACGGCGGGGCTGCCGCCGAACCACGGCAGGATCGCCTTCGACACCATCGGCTGGACCTGGAACAGCAGGAAGGCGCTGGCGAAGATCGTCGCGGCGAACAGCACGACGACGGGCAGGCCGTCGCGGGCGGCCGGCGGGAACGCGGCGGAAGCGGACATGGGCGGGACGCGGGAACGGGACGCGGGACGGGCCGGCGCGCCTCGGTCGCGAGGCCCGGCGGGGCGCCGCGAGTCTGCGCGGGCACGGTATCGGCTGTCCAGCCGACCCCACCGCGCGGCGGGTCGCCGGCACGCGACGCGGGCCGGCCGTCCGTCGGTCGGCGCAGGGAGGTCCGAGGCGCAGGCATCGGCCGGCGCGGCGCGCTGCGGTACGCTGCGGCGGTCATGGCCGTCCCGTCCGTCCCGCCCGTCCGCCCCGCGATCGGCCCGGCCCCCCGCCGCCTGCTCACGGCGGTCTTCGCGACGGCCGCGATCGCCGCGATCCTGCCGTACGCGCGCGCGTCCGCGCTGTGAAAG
>JBAXJZ010000047.1:0-14013 GCA_037137595.1 Burkholderiales bacterium
CTGCGACGCCGCCCGTGGCGCAGCGCGCTGTCGATCGCCGCGGTGGCCGCCGCGGTCGCGATCGTGATGCTGGGCAACTTCGCGCGCGACGGCATCGCGGTGATCGTCGACAGTGCGTTCTCGGTGGCGATGCGCGCCGACCTCGAGGTGCGGCTGCCCGAGCCGTCCGACGACGCGGTTCGGCACGCGCTCGCGCGGCTGCCCGGCGTCATCGCGGTCGAGTCGCGGCGCGACGTCGCGGTCCGCTTCGTCTCGGGCCACCGCAGCGAGCGCGGCGCGATCCAGGGCGTGGACGCGCGCGGCGAGCTGCGTCGCATCGTCGACGTCGACGGCCGCATCGTCCGTGCGCCCGACGAGGGCCTGCTGATGACCGATCGGCTCGCCGCCAAGCTCGGCCTGCGCCCGGGCGACACGGTCCGGGTGGAAGTGACCGAGGGGCGCCAGCGCAGCCTCGAGCTGCGCCTCGTCGGCACGGTGAGCGAGATGATGGGACTCAACGCCTACATCGAGCGCCGCGCGCTGAACCGGCTGCTCGGCGAATCCGACGTGTCCTCGGGCTACTCGCTGGCGCTCGAGCGGGGCGCCGAGCCGGCCACGCTGGCGGCGATCCGCGACGTGCCCGGCCTGGTCGGCACCTTCAGCAAGGCCACGCTGGAGCGGAACATGAACGAGGTCAGTGCCCGCAACATCCGGATCATGAGCTCGATCATGGCGGTGTTCGCGGTGGTGATCGCCGTCGGCGTCGTCTACAACAGCGCGCGCATCGCGCTCGCCGAACGGAGCTGGGAGCTGGCCAGCCTGCGGGTGCTCGGCTTCACCCGCGCCGAGGTCTCGGCGATGCTGCTGGGCGAGCAGGCGGTGCTGATCGGCCTGGCGCTGGCGCCGGGGATGCTGCTGGGCGAGGCGATGGTGCGCGGCGTGGTGTCGCTGCTCGCCTCCGACCAGTTCGCGTTCCCGGTGTCGCTGCAGCCGCGCACCTACGCCTGGGCCGTGCTCTGCGTGGTCGCCGCGGGCGCGGCGAGCGCGCTGGTCGTGCGCCGGCGGATCGACCGCCTCGACCTGGTGGCCGCACTCAAGACGCGGGACTGACGCGACCGGGACCGGACCGACATGACACGCACCACGCTCCTCCTGTCCGCCGCCGTCGGCACCGTGGCGATCGGACTGCTCGCCTGGGCCCTCGCGCCGCGGCCCGTCGCGATCGAGTCCGTCCGCGCCGACCGCGGGCGGTTCGAGCAGACGATCGACGAGGACGCACGGACGCGGCTGCGCGAGCGCTACGTGCTCGGCGCGCCGCTGGCCGGCCGGCTCGCGCGGATCACACTGCGCGAGGGCGACGAGGTCGCGGCCGACGCGGTCGTGGCGATGCTGACGCCGGCGCTGTCGCCGCTGATCGACGAGCGCACCCTCGCCTCGCTGCGCTCGCGGGCCGAGGCGACCGAGGCGGGCGTGCTGCGCGCCGACGCACGCGTCGAGCGGGCCCGCGCCGTGCTCGCGCAGGCCCGCGGCGAGGCCGAGCGCAGCGCCCGGCTCGCGCAGCAGGGATTCGTCTCGCCCACCCGGCTCGAGACCGACCGGCTCGCGCTCGGGGCCGCGCAGGCGGACCTGCAGGCGGCCGAACAGGAGCGCCACGTCGCGACCCACGACGTCGACCAGGCGCGGGCCGCGCTCGGCACCGCACGCGGCGGTCGGGGCGGCCGGCCCTTCGAGGTCAGGTCGCCGGTGGCCGGCCGCGTGCTGCGGGTCGTGCAGCCGAGCGAGGCCTCGGTCGCGCTCGGTGCGCCGCTGCTGGAGATCGGGGACACCGGCCGGCTCGAGATCGTCGCCGAGCTGCTCACCGGCGACGCGCTGCGCACGAAGCCGGGCGACCGCGTGTCGATCGAGCGCTGGGGCGGGCCCGACCCGCTCGAGGGCCGGGTGCGCCGCATCGAGCCCGCCGCGTTCACCAAGGTCTCGGCGCTCGGCGTCGAGGAGCAGCGCGTCAACGTGCTGATCGACTTCACCGGGCCGCCCGAGCGGCGCGCGGCGCTCGGCGACGGCTATCGGGTGACGGTGCGCATCGTGGTGCTCGAGGTCGCCGACGCGGTGCGCGTGCCGGTGGGGGCGGTCTTCCCGCTGCCGCGCGCCGCCGACGCGAGCGGGCCGGCGCGCTGGGGCGTGTTCGTGCCGCGGGACGGCCGCGCCCGGGTCGTCGAGGTCGACGTCGGCGCGCGCAACGGCGTGCACGCGTGGATCCGCTCGGGACTGGCGGCCGGCGACGCCGTCGTGGTCTATCCGCCCGCGACGATCACCGACGGCACGCGGATCGCGGAGCGCGCGCCGCCGGACCGGACGCCTTAGCCGACCCGAGCCAGCTTCTCCCGCAGATCGGCCGGCAGCGACGCGAGCCACCGGGCCTCGTCCCCGGGCTCGGGCAGGACGTTGCCGAACTCCAGCACCCCGTGCGCGGGGATGTCCGAGATGTACACCCAGACCGCCTGCTCCGAGATGCCCAGGATCTCGCTCGTCTCGCGCATGATCCGCCGCAGCATCCTCGCCTTCTGCTCCGGGCTGCGCCCCGCGCGGATGTCGGCACGCACCCAGACGTGATCCGGCGAGGCCGGCTCGCCGCCGATGAAGATCGATCCCGGCTCGACCCGGTGGAAGACCACCTGCACGAAGTAGCGCGGGGCCGTCGCCTCGACCTGGTGGATCGTGGTGACGCTGTCGACGAGTCGCGTGCGCTGATCGCTCGTCAGGGCGCGCGCGGTGGTGAACGCATAGGTCGGCATGGTGGGGCTCCCGGGTGGGCAACAGGCGTGGCGATCGTGCGGTCCCGAGTGTATCCACTTAGTGGTATTCCACGTCGGCGTTTCTCCGCGCGACCTTCGATTCCCTTACGTCCGCGACAGGCTCGGGCCTGTATTCGCCGAATGGGTCCGTGCACGAACTCGACACACTGCTGCATGCGTTCCCGATTCGACTCCCTGGAGATGGACGATGTTCCCGGACTGGACCCTCAAGAGGCGGCTGACGCTGACCTTCGCCGCCCTCCTGACGACCGCGTGCGCGCTGCTCGGCGTGGCGCTCGTCAACAACGCCCGGCTGGCCGACACGGTGAGGTGGAACACACACACCTACGAGGTCATGGCGCAGGCCGACACCCTGCTGCTCAGCATGGTGAACATCGAGACCGGCGTGCGCGGTTTCGTCGCATCCGGCAGCGAGAAGTTCCTCGAACCCTACGAGATGGGTCAGAAGGGCTTCATGGCCGCCTTCGAGCAGCTCAAGTCGCTGACGTCGGACAACGCCGAGCAGCAGGCGCGGCTCGACAAGGCGAAGGCGGAGCACCTGCAGTTCATGTCGGTCGCCCGTGACCTGATCGCCCTGCGTCGCGAGGTCACGGCCGGCAAGGCGACGACCGACACCCTGCTGCAGGTGTTCAGCGCCGGCCACGACAAGGTGGCGATGGACGCGTTCCGGGCCACCAAGGCCGAGTTCGCGAAGGCCGAGTCCGACCTGCTGTCGACCCGGTCGGCCGCACTCGCCGCGACGATGTCGGCCACCACCTACACGCTGGTGATCGGCGGGATCGTGCTGTGCGTGCTGACCGTGCTGCTCGGCCTCGCGCTGACGCGCAGCGTCTTCCGCCAGCTCGGTGCCGAGCCCGGGGAGGCCCGGAAGGCCGTCGACGCCATCGCCGGCGGTGACCTCAGGGTGGAGGTCGCCCTGCGCGCCGGCGATACGCAGAGCCTGATGTCGGCACTGGTCGGCATGCGCGATTCGCTGGTCCGTGTCGTCACCGACGTGCGAAGCAACGCCGACAGCGTGGCCTCGGCGAGCGTGCAGATCGCCCAGGGCAACCAGGACCTCTCCGGCCGCACCGAACAGCAGGCCAGCGCGCTGCAGCAGACCGCCGCGACGATGGAGGAGCTGGGCACCACCGTGCGCAACAACGCGGAGAACGCGAAGCAGGCCGATCAGCTCGCCCGGAGCGCATCGGCGGTGGCGCTCAAGGGCGGCGACGTGGTCGGACGCGTGGTCAGCACCATGCAGGACATCAATGCCAGCAGCCGCAAGATCGGCGACATCATCAGCGTGATCGACGGGATCGCCTTCCAGACCAACATCCTCGCGCTGAACGCCGCGGTGGAAGCGGCGCGCGCCGGCGAGCAGGGCCGCGGCTTCGCGGTCGTGGCCAGCGAGGTGCGCAGCCTCGCGCAGCGCAGCGCCGACGCGGCGAAGGAGATCAAGTCGCTGATCGGCCGCAGCGTCGAGCAGGTGACGCTCGGTACCGGCCTGGTCGACGAGGCCGGCCGGACGATGGAGGAGATCGTCACCGCCATCGGCCGCGTGACCGGCATCGTGGCCGAGATCAGTTCCGCGGGCGTCGAACAGAGTGCCGGCGTGCATCAGGTGGGCGAGGCGGTCAGCCAGATGGACCGGACCACCCAGCAGAACGCGGCGCTGGTGGAGGAGAGCGCCGCCGCCGCCGCGAGCCTGAAGGGGCAGGCGGAGCATCTGGTGCAGGCCGTGGCCGTGTTCAGGCTCTAGCGACCGGGGCGTGCGGACCCCGGCCCGGGCACGAACCCTGCTCCCCCGTGCTGGACGCCTGCGACGAAGCCGGGCGGCCGCCCGGGCCGTCCCGTCCGACGTGGGCCTGACCGCTTCGGGCCGCGGACCTGCGGCCCGGTGCAAGGAGGGAGCAGGACGATGACGACGCGCATCCGACGGACCGCGGGGCGTGTGGCCGCCTCGTTCATGGTGGCCACCGCCGCGCACGCCCAGCCCGACCAGGCGGCCGAGCTCGCGAAGAAGCTGGCGAACCCGGTCGCCTCGATGATCAGCGTGCCGATCCAGTACAACCACGACCGGTACGGCGGCGCGAACGACGGCGCCTCGGCCGACCGGCTCGTCGTGCAGCCGGTCATCCCGTTCTCGATCGGCGAGGACTGGAACCTGATCACGCGGACCATCGTCCCGTTCGTCGACCAAAGCGGATTCCCGTCGGCCTCGCTGAACGCGTCGGGACTCGGCGACGTCACGGCCAGCTTCTTCGTCTCGCCGAAGGCCCCCACCGCCGGCGGGTGGATCTGGGGGGCCGGGCCGATCCTGCTGCTGCCGACCGCCGGCAAGGCCGCGCTCGGCACCGAGAAGTGGGGCGTCGGCCCGACCGGCGTGGTGCTGAAGCAGTCCGGGCCCTGGACGGTCGGCATGCTGGCCGGGCACGTCTGGTCGGTCGCCGGCAGCGACCACCGGGCCGACATCAGCTCGACGACGCTGCAGCCCTTCGTCAGCTACACCACCGCGACACACACCACGTTCGGTGCCTTCACCGAGTCCGCATACGACTGGCAGGGCAAGTCGTGGACGGTCCCGCTGATCGTGCAGGCCGGACAGCTGCTGAAGGTCGGTCCGCAGATCATGCAGCTGGCGGTGGCGGCCAAGTACTGGGCCAGGGCGCCCGAAGGCGGGCCGGAGGGCTGGGGGCTGCGCCTGCAGTTGACGCTGCTCTACCCGAGGTGACCGCGCCGCGCGCCCGTGGCGACGGTCGGCGCCACGGGCGAGTCGCGCCACCCGTCGCCGCCTGCCGTCCGGGGACGACCGCATGCGTGTCGTCGCTGGCCGCGGCCTGCGTCACCCTGGCGACGCTCCTGCCGACGCCCGCCCTCGCGCAGCCGGCTCGGGACCTCGTCGGCGCGCGCGTCCAGGAGCGGACCGACGCGCTGCTGACCCTCATGGGCTTCGGGCTGACGCCGGACGTCACCCTGAGCTCGCTGTCGATCTCCGACACCTCGTCCGGCGAGCCGCGCATCCGGAGCGCGACGCTGGGAGGCGGGTTCACGTTCAGCCGCGAGCTGCCGCTCTACCTCGAGGGGACGGTCGCGTACAGCCGCTACGATCCGTCGTTCGTGGTCTCGGACGGCCGCGTCGAGCGGACGATCCCGACCCGCTGGAACATGCTGTCGGTCACCGCGGGCGTGGGATGGGACATCCGGCTGGCCCGCGAACTCGTGCTCAGGCCGATCCTGAACGCCTCGTACGGGCGCGTCACCACCGATGCGGCGATCGGCGCGGAGATCGTCGACGCCGAGCTGCAGGCCCTGCGGAACGGACGCATGGAGGCGGTGGGGCTCGGTGGCTCGCTGATGCTCGACTACGAGCGCTTCCGCCCCGAGGGCGACCTCGATGCCGAGCTGCGCTACACCGACATCCGCCTGCGCAACAGCGGCGACTTCGCGTCCGCGACCCCGGCCGGGTCGGTGGCGCGCAGCCTCAACCTCTGGACGCGGTGGCGTGCGCCGACCGGCGTCGTGGTGTTCGATCGACCGCTGCGATACGTGCTGGAGTTCGCCCACACCCGCTACCTCGGCGATCTCGAGGGCGCGCTCGGCTTCGACCACATGAACTCCGTCGGTGCGGGCGTGGAGCTCGACACCAGCCGGTTCGAGCGCTGGGTCACGCGCGTGCGGCTCGTCGCGCGCCATCGCTTCGGTCCCGACGTGCGGGGCACGTCGATCGGGCTGGCCGTCAGCTTCTGAGCGAGGATCCGCGCGGCCCGGGGACCGGGCCGCGACGCGTCCGATCAGGTCACCGCGATCGGCCCGCCGTTCGAGCCGGTGGCGCCCTTCATCGGCGCCGGCGAGAAGATGTAGACGAACTGGTACTTGCGGTCCTTGATCAGCTCGTCGAACTGCAGGTTCTCGTGGTTGAAGATCCCGTGCTTGGTGATCAGCTCGGCATGCACCGGGAACGCGAGCTTCGGGTCGGGATTGGGCACGACCTCGGTCGCCCAGGAATCGGCGCCGGTCAGGCTGACGCCCTTCTCGATGCACCAGCGCGCGACCTCCAGGCCGATGCCGGGCTCGCCCGCGACGAACCGGTCGTTGTTCTTCATCCAGAGCTTGCCCCAGCCGGTGTTGAAGAACACCGCGTCGCCCTGCTTGATGTCGGACTCGTTCATGCCCTGCTTGCGCAGCGCGTCCCGGATCCAGTCGAGCTTGATCTCCTGGCCCGCGTCCCACATGGCGCCGCGCGCGCCCTCCACGTCGATCAGGTGACCGCGCGTGAAGAACGGCTTGACCTTCTCGATGCCGAGCTTCTGGAGACCGTACGCGCCGCCCACCTGCTGCTCGGTGAAGCCGTTGTAGTAGCGCATCTGGTTCTTGTCGCCGTCCGGGCCCATCTGGAGCCCGATGTGGCCCAGGCCGTCGAACTGCGTGCCGCTCTGGCCGATCTCGGCGGCGAGGAACTCGTCGTTGTAGATCAGCTTGTTGTCGCCGAACGGACCGCCGGTCGGACTGCCGGGGATGCGCAGCGAGTACGCGCGCGCGCCGAACATCGGCATCCCCTGCTCGTAGACGCGGCCGATGCGGTAGATCTTCCCATCGCGGATCCACTTCGAGGCGTCGAGCACCTTCTCGGGCGTGATCCAGTTCGACGCACCGGCCTCGTCGTTCGGGCCCCAGCGCGAAGGCCACCACTGGCGCTGCGCGCCGCTGGCGGGCGTCTGCGCCTGCGCGCTCGCGATCAGGGGCGCGCTGCCGTACTTGCCGTGCAGCGCGCCGGCCACGCCGATCACGCCGGCGGCCGCCACGGCGCTGCGGAAGAAGTCGCGGCGGGGGCTGTCGCCCTCGGCCTGCGGGGTCTGCGGGGACACATCCTGCTCACGCGCCGGATGGCCTTGGGCGTCGTCGCTCATCGGGTCTCCTCTTCCTTAGTCTTCTTGCAACTGGGTTGCCGGGAACGCGCTCCGGGAGCCACTCTCCGGGCGACGCCGCCTGGGGTCGCCGCGACGTTCAAGCTATGCTCACTCGTGATCGCGGTCAAGACGCCGCGGCGAGGAGACCCGATTGAGCCTGTTCGACATCGACCGTTCCGCGGAACGCGTGCCCGTCACCGTGCTGACCGGCTTCCTCGGCAGCGGCAAGACGACGCTGCTGAACCACCTGCTCAAGCAGCCCGAGCTCGGCGACACCGCGGTGATCGTCAACGAATTCGGCGCGGTCGGGCTCGACCACCTGCTGGTCGACGCGATCGAGGGCGAGATGGTGGTCCTGCAGAGCGGCTGCGTGTGCTGCACGCTGCGCTCGGACCTGGAGAGCGCGCTGCGCGAACTGCTCGCCAGACGCGACGCCGGCGAGATCCCGCCGTTCCGGCGCATCGTCGTCGAGACCACCGGCCTCGCGGATCCGGCGCCGATGATGCAGATGCTGCTGAACAATCCGCTGGTCTCGCACTTCTGCACACTGGCGGGCGTGGTCACCACGGTCGACGCGATCAACGCCGCGCGCCAGCTCGACGAACACCCGGAGGCGCGCAAGCAGGTCGCGCTCGCCGATCGGCTGCTCGTCACCAAGACCGATCTCGACCCGGACGCACTCGCGCGGCTCGAGCCGCGACTGCGTGCGCTCAACGGCATCGCGCCGATCGCGACCGTCGTCGCCGGCCAGGCGTCGGCCGACGAGGTGCTGCCCCGCACCCTCCCGGACCTCGAGTCGCGCGTACGCCGATGGCTGCGCTTCGAGCCGCCGCACGACGCGCGCCCCGACCCGAACACGCACGGCGAGCACGTCCGGGCGCTGTGCCTGACCCACGACGCGCCGCTCGACTGGCTGCGGCTTCAGACCTGGCTCGCCGGGCTGCGGCGCGAGTTCGGCGATCGGCTGCTGCGCGCGAAGGCGGTGGTCGAGCTCGCCGACGAGCCGCTGCCGGTCGTGCTGCACGGCGTGCACCACGTGTTCCACCCACCGGTCGTGCTGCCGCGCTGGCCCGACGCGTCCCGCGGCTCGAAGCTGGTGCTCATCTTCCGCGACGCCCCGCTCGACGAGATCCGCAGCTCCTTCGAGCGCTTCGTGCTGGAGCGCGACGCCGAGCCCGCGGCTGGCTGAACGCCGCCCCGCTGCGTGGCAGTGCCGCAGTCCACAGCGGGTGTCACGGTGGGCGGTACCACGACACGGCGGACAGCTCGGTCGGGACCCACCCGACCGACCCGGTCATCGGCCTGACGGCGAACTGCCGGATCACGGGCTCGTCGCTCGCCGCACGGCGAGGCGACCCGCCTTTCCCGGAACGTTCCGGGTTCTGACCATCGGCTGGCGGCTTTCGACCTTGGTCGCCGGAGTGTCCGTGACTACCTTGCTTCCGCAGCGTGGGCGAGCTCGGATCGACTGGTCCGGCCCGACCGACGCGCTTCGTCGAGCCCCCCCCCAGGATCCGTCAACATGAAGATTTCGACCCTACCCGTCCAACCCATCCGCCGGCACCTGCTGGCGCTCGCCGCCGCCGGCCTCGCCGGCTGCGCACTGCCCCGGACCCCGGGCGATCGCGCTGCGTCCACCGAGAAGCAGAAGGTCGTCGCGCTGCTGAAGAGCATCGAGACGGGCGATCCCGCGCCCGTCGCGTTCATCAACCCGAACAAGTACATCCAGCACAACCTGTCGGCGGCCGACGGCCTGGCCGGCTTCGCCTCGCTGCTGCAGGCCCTGCCCAAGGGCAGCGCCAAGGTCAACACCGTCCGCGTGTTCCAGGACGGCGACCACGTGTTCGCGCACACCGAGTACGAGTTCTTCGGCCCGAAGATCGGCTTCGACGTGTTCCGCTTCGAGAACGGCCTGATCGTCGAGCACTGGGACAACCTCCAGGAAACGCCGAAGACACCCAACCCCAGCGGTCGCACGATGATCGACGGCCCCACGCAGGCGACCGACCTGGCCGCCACCGCCGCGAACAAGGCGCTGGTCCGCGCCTTCGTCGGCGACGTGCTGGTGGGCGGCCGCTTCGACCTGCTGACGAAGTACATCGACGGCAAGGAGTACCTGCAGCACAACCCGCAGATCGCCGACGGCCTGTCGGGCCTGGCCACCGCGGTCGAGGCGATGGCCAAGGCCGGCATCACGATGAAGTACGACCGGATCCACAAGGTCCTGGGTGAAGGCAACTTCGTGCTGACCGTCAGCGAGGGCAGCTTCGCCGGCAGGCATTCGGCCTTCTACGACCTGTTCCGCGTGCGCGGCGGCCTGATCGTCGAGCACTGGGACGTGATCGAGACGATCCCGCCTCGGGCCGAGTGGAAGAACGGCAACGGCAAGTTCTGACGGGGCGCGCCCCCTGTTCCGCCGGTACGGCCCGCCCACCTCGAACGGCGCGTGGGTGATCCGACCGGGCGGGCAGGGCCGCCTCCGAGGTAAGCTCGCGGCCTCGAACGGGCCCATGCCCCGCCGACGCGACACGCGCCGCCCGCGGAGACCGTCGCCGGGACGACCCGCGATGCGCCACGAACGAGGCTGAAGGCCCGCACGATGTTCAGCTATCGCCACGCGTTCCACGCGGGCAACCACGCCGATGTGCTCAAGCACGTCGCGCTGGCGCACGCGCTTCGGCACTTCGCCCTGAAGGACACGCCGTTCTGGGTCGTCGACACCCACGCAGGCGCCGGGCTGTACGCGCTCGACGGCGAGTGGGCGACCAAGCGCAGCGAGTTCGCCGACGGCATCGGTCGACTCTGGACGCGCGACGACGCCCCCGCCGCGGTCGCCGACTACCTCGCCGTCGTGCAGGCGATGAATCCGGACGGCGCGCTGCGGCACTACCCCGGCTCGCCGTTCATCGCGCTGCGGCACCTGCGCGCACGCGACCGACTGCGCCTGTTCGAGATGCACGTCAGCGAGGTCGAGGTGCTCTCCGGGAACATCGACGCGGCGGGGCGCGACGCGGCCCGCCGCACGCTCGTCACGAAGGCCGACGGCTTCGCCGGCCTGCGCGGGCTGCTGCCGCCGCCGCCGCGGCGCGCGCTGGTCCTGATCGACCCGTCCTACGAGGACAAGCGCGACTACGCGCGGGTGGTCGACACGCTGCGCGAGGGGATCGAGCGCTTCGCGACGGGCTGCTACGCGATCTGGTACCCGCTGGTGCAGCGCGCCGAGCCGGCCGAACTGGTCCGACGGCTCAAGCGCCTGCCCGACCTGCGCTGGCTGCATGCCGCCCTCGTGGTGCGCACGCCATCGGCGGACGGGCTGGGCCTGCACGGCAGCGGCCTGTTCGTCGTCAACCCGCCGTGGACGCTGGAAGCGGCGCTGCGCGACTCGCTGCCCTGGCTCCAGGCCGCGCTCGCCCAGGACGACGGGGCGCGCTGGACGCTCGAGACGGCCGGGCTCTGAGGGGCGTCGCGGCGGATGCGCCGCCCTGCCCGCGGTGCATCCGGGTTCGGCGCGACGCGCGCGGGCGGACATCGCTCGACGCGAGCGGGGCCCGCGCGGGGCCGGAGCGCCACGCACGCCTATACTCCGCGCCACGATGCAACCGAACCCCGACGACGGCGATCCGCTCTGGCGGATGCGTTACGCACTGACCGGCATGGCGCTCGCGCTGCTGCTGTCGGTGCTCGTCGCGGCCGCGGCCGGCAGCGTGATCGGCGACGCCACCGGCGGCGACTACGGCCGGCGCGTCACGGTCTACCTGCTGCTCCTCGCCCACGTGGTGGTCGGCGCGGGGGTGCTGTTCGTCAAGCTGGCCCGGCACGAGACGCGACCGCTGACGCCGGGCCGCGTGCTGCGGTGGTTCGCGAGCCTGTGGCTGTGGCCGCTGCTGCTGCTCGCGGCGCGACGCCGGCCGGTGGACTGACGCCGCCCGTCACCGGAGCAGGGTCTCGGACGACGCCCGGCTCGCACCCTCGAACCACGAACGACGCGGTTGTCCCGCCCACGCCCGGGCCCGCATCATCGGCGGCCCGCCCGTGCCGGGCGAGCCGTCCGCGATCACATGTTCCGCCGGTACTGCCCGCCCACCTCGAACAGCGCGTTCGTGATCTGACCGAGCGAGCAGACCCGCACCGCGTCCATCAGCGCGCCGAACACGTTGCCGTCGGCGATCACCGTGTCCTTCAGCCGCTGCAGCATCGCCGGCGCCTGCGCCGCGTTGCCCGCGTGGAAGGCCTCCAGGCGCGCCAGCTGCGAGCGCTTCTCCTCCTCGGTCGAGCGCGCGAGCTCGAGCTTCTCGGGGATCGGGTCGCCGTGCGGGTTCCTGAACGTGTTCACGCCGATGATCGGGTACTCGCCGGTGTGCTTCAGGTGCTCGTAGTGCATCGACTCGTCCTGGATCTTGCCGCGCTGGTAGCCGGTCTCCATCGCGCCCAGCACGCCGCCGCGCTCGGCGATCCGCTCGAACTCGGCGAGCACCGCCTCCTCCACCAGCTCGGTCAGCTCCTCGACGACGAACGAGCCCTGCAGCGGGTTCTCGTTCTTCGCCAGCCCCCACTCGCGGTTGATGATCAGCTGGATCGCCATCGCGCGGCGCACGCTGTCCTCGGTGGGCGTGGTGATCGCCTCGTCGAACGCGTTGGTGTGCAGGCTGTTCGCGTTGTCGTAGGTGGCGAGCAGCGCCTGCAGCGTCGTGCGGATGTCGTTGAACTGGAGCTCCTGCGCGTTCAGCGAGCGCCCGCTCGTCTGGCAGTGGTACTTGAGCTTCTGGCTGCGCTCGTTGGCGCCGTAGCGGTCGCGCATCGCCACCGCCCAGATCCGCCGCGCCACGCGCCCGAGCACGGTGTACTCGGGGTCCATGCCGTTGCTGAAGAAGAAGCTCAGGTTCGGCGCGAAGTCGTCGATGTGCATCCCGCGGGCGAGATACGCCTCGACGAAGGTGAAGCCGTTCGACAGCGTGAAGGCGAGCTGCGAGATCGGGTTCGCGCCGGCCTCGGCGATGTGGTAGCCCGAGATCGACACCGAGTAGAAGTTCCGCACGTCGTGGTGGACGAAGTACTCCTGGATGTCGCCCATCACCTTCAGCGAGAACTCGGTCGAGAAGATGCAGGTGTTCTGGCCCTGGTCCTCCTTGAGGATGTCGGCCTGCACCGTGCCGCGGACGTTCGCCAGCGTCCACGCGCGGATCTTCGCGATCTCGTCGTCGGTGGGCGCGCGGCCGTTCTGCGCGGCGAACTTCTCGATCTGCTGGTCGATCGCGGTGTTCATGAACATCGCGAGGATCGACGGCGCCGGACCGTTGATCGTCATCGACACCGAGGTCGCGGGATCGCAGAGGTCGAAGCCGCCGTAGAGCACCTTCATGTCCTCGAGCGTGGCGATGCTCACGCCCGAGTTGCCGACCTTGCCGTAGATGTCCGGCCGCAGGTCCGGATCGTTGCCGTAGAGCGTGACGCTGTCGAACGCGGTGGACAGCCGCTTGGCGGGCATGCCCTCGGAGAGCAGCTTGAAGCGGCGATTGGTGCGGAACGGATCGCCCTCGCCCGCGAACATCCGCGTCGGGTCCTCGCCCTCGCGCTTGAACGCGAAGACGCCGGCGGTGTAGGGGAAGGAGCCCGGCACGTTCTCCAGAAGCAGCCACTTCAGCAGCTCGCCGTGATCCTCGTACTGCGGCAGCACCACCTTGCGGATCTTCGTGCCCGACAGCGAGGTGCGCACCAGCGACGTGCGGATCTCCTTGTCGCGGATCTTCACCACGTACTCGTCGCCCGAGTAGGCCTTCCTCATGTCGGGCCACATCGCGAGCAGCTTGCGCGACGCGGCCTCGAGGTCGGTCTCGCGGCGCGCGGCGAGCGCGGTCACGGTGTCGCGGGCGCCGGACTTCGTCGCGTCGTCCTCCTGCAGCATCCGTGCGGTCTCGCGCAGCTGCTGGACCTCGCGGGCGAGCTTCGCCTGCGCGCGGGCCTTCTTCTTGTAGCCGCGGACGGTGTCGGCGATGTCGGCGAGGTAGCGCACGCGCGCCGGCGGCACGATCACCGAGCGCGCGCTCGACTGGCGCTCGGCCACGCGGGCGAGTCGGCCGCCGGTGCCGGGCGCGTCGTCCGCCGCGGCCCCGTCGCGGACCTGGGCGCCCATCGGCAGCTTCAGCCCCAGCTCGACCAGCCTGCCGAGCAGCCCCTGGTAGAGGGCCGTCACGCCGTCGTCGTTGAAGCGCGAGGCCTGCGTACCGAACACCGGCATCCGGTCCGGCGGCGTGGTCCACAGCTCGCGGTTGCGCTGCACCTGCTTCGAGACGTCGCGCAGCGCGTCCATCGCGCCCTTGCGGTCGAACTTGTTG